>DAOWIM010000273.1 GCA_030640905.1 bacterium | reverse complement strand
GATTATCGTCTTTCTTGGTTCTAAGCTTTGTCGAAACTTCTGTAGTATCGACAATCTTTGCTGTGTTCTCGGTGGACATACTAAAAACAGGTTCCGCCTGCCTTAAACTTGACAGTGCCTTGAGCGGTCGATATATTCGCCGAAAATAAGTATCCATGAAAGGAAACAGATAATGAAAAAGCAGATGTTAATCTTATTTTCGGTGTTGGTTCTAATTGTTGCCTTGACAGGTTGCGGCAGCAAGGAAGAGTCCAAGGGTCCCGAAACTCCCCGCAGCGAAGTGCCCGATGTGCCCGACAGTCTGCGTTTGATGATGGATTCTCTCTCCGCGATTCACTATCCGGTTCGCGATGCCCAGAACAGTTTTGTCACTCTTCAGACGACTTTTGGTAACATGACGGTGGAATTGTATCGTGATGTTGCACCGGCACATGCCGATTCATTCCTGGCCCGGTCGGCTGAGGGTTTCTATGACAGCCTGATCTTTTTCCGAGTGATCGACAAGTTCATGATTCAGGGCGGAGACCCGAAAAACAACGGTACCGGCAATGCCGGGTACTATCTCAATGCCGAGTTCAATGAACTGCCGCATCAGTCGGGTACTTTGTCGATGGCCCGTTCACGTGATCCCAATTCAGCCTCCAGCCAGTTCTTTGTCTGCCTGGCTCGCAACCGTATGACGCAGAACCTTGATAACAAGTACACGGTCTTTGGTCAGTTGATACTTGGTTACGATGTTCTGCACAGTATCGGCGCGGGTGAAGTCGGCCCGAATCCAAACAACCCTCAGGAGACGTCGAGCCCGCTGGAGCCAGTTATGATTATTAAGGCGTATGCCAGCGATGCCGAGGGGCAGCCGATATAGTCTGTTTTGACGACGGATTATTAGTAAATGATTGCTACGGTTGGTGTCTGTAATCGCTTTAAGACACAATTCTGAAACCGAGCGGTCTGATATCCGTTATATAGGGTTATGAAACCTAAGAAGCTGGCCATCCTGGGATCGACCGGATCTATCGGTCGTTCTACGTTTGATGTCGTCCGTCAACATCCTGGACAATTCGAGGTGGTGGCGCTTTCTGCCCATGCCAATGTCGAACTGATCTGCTCCCAGTATTCGGAGTTTCACCCCAAAGTTCTTTGTCTCACCGATGATAACTCGACCTGCATTGTTGCCGAGCGGTTGAAAGCGGAACCGGTTGAGATTATCTCGGGTGAAACCGGCCTCCTTGAGGTGGTTGGGTCCGATGAGGTCGAGACGGTTGTCAATGCTATAGTCGGGGCTGCCGGTCTGAAGGTGTCACTTGAGACGGTGAAGCTTGGCAAGATGCTGGCGTTGGCCAACAAAGAGTCGCTGGTTACCGGGGGACCGTTGTTTGGTCCGCTCTTGAAAAAGTCCGGCGCGAAAATACTCCCGATAGATTCGGAACACTCGGCTATTTGGCAGAGTCTGGCCTGCGGTCGTCCGGGGGAGGTCAGGAAAATCATCCTGACCGCATCGGGAGGACCATTTCGAGACTACCCGGCGGAGAAGTTTTCAGAGATCACGCTGGAGATGGCGCTGGCTCATCCGACCTGGAAAATGGGACCCAAGATTACAATCGATTCAGCTACTCTGGCCAACAAGGGGCTGGAGGTAATCGAAGCGGTGGCTCTCTTCTCGGTGCCGGCTGAGAAAGTCGAAGTGGTGGTGCATCCCCAGTCGATCATTCATTCGATGGTCGAGTTTGTCGATTCTTCGATAATCGGACAGTTGTCCACCCCTGATATGCGCCTGCCGATAACGTACGCTCTTTTCTGGCCGGAGAGGGTCGAATCTGGTTTTGGTCGGCTTGACCTGACCGAGATTAGCCAGCTTACTTTTGAGAAACCGGATTTTGATAAATTCCCACTGCTGAAACTGGCGTATCAGGTGGCTGAGACCGGCGGTACGGCACCGGCGGTATTCAATGCGGCTAATGAAGTTGCGGTGGAAGCTTTCCTTGATAAGACTGTCAGGTTTGTGGCTATCGCCGATATTGTTGATGAAGCTATTGATAAGTTAAATATTGTCTCAGCACCAACCCTTGAGGATATTCTTGCCGCCGACCGGCTGGCGAGAGAGACAGCTCGGGGCACAATTAAGGAACTGACAACATGTTGACGATGATTTCATTTATTTTTGTTCTCGGTGTATTGATATTCTTTCATGAACTTGGGCATTTTCTTGTCGCCAAGAAGGCCGGGATCAAGGTCGAAAAATTCTCGCTCGGTTTTCCGCCAAACATATTCGCCCGAAAATGGGGGGAGACAACCTACTGTATCGGGCTGATTCCTCTTGGCGGGTATGTCAAGATGGCCGGAGAGAATCCGGACGAAGAAACGACCGGTGCTTCCGATGAGTTCATGTCCAAGTCGGTGGGGCGTCGTGCGGCAGTTATCTTTGCCGGGCCGTTTATGAATTACGTACTCGCTATCGTGTTGCTGATTGCGGTTTTCTATTTTGGCGGTCGCCCGACCTTTGATTCCGACCGCGTGATGGTAGGTGAATTACTTGACGGTGCTCCGGCTCAGGAGGCGGGACTTCAGGTTAATGACCAGATCATCGCCGTCAATGACGAGCCTGTTTCATTGATGGATTCACTGCGGATGAAGATCAACGCCCATGTCGAAGAAGAGATCAAGCTGACCTGGATTCATGGAAATGATACGATCACGCGACCAATCGTGACCAGGGCAACGCCGATACCGAATCTTGAAGGATCGATAGACACGGTGGGAACGATCGGTTTTACACAGCAGATCAGCCGCTACGAAGTATCCGGACTGGGTGAATCAATTGCCGCTGGATTCAGAGGGACGCATGTGATTGTTAATGTTACTCTGAATTTTGTCTATCAGGTGATTTCGGGGCGGGTTTCTTCCAAGATGATCGGCGGACCGCTTTTTATTGCTCGCCAATCCGGG
>DAOWIM010000130.1 GCA_030640905.1 bacterium | reverse complement strand
GCTCAAACATAAGAATCCTGTCGCCAACACCAATCCCAAGAGCGCCGCCTGATGCTCCCTCGCCAATGATAATGATCACAATCGGGACCTTGATTCGCGACATCGCCTGGATATTAACAGCAATAGCCTCCGCCTGACCTCGCTCCTCAGCGCCGATCCCAGGATAGGCACCAGGGGTATCAATCAGGCAGACAATTGGGACATCGAATTTCTCAGCCAGCTTAAACAACCGGAGCGCCTTGCGGTAACCTTCCGGATGCGCCATACCAAAATTGCGTTCCAGCTTCTGCTTTGTGTTGCGACCTTTCTGCTGACCAACAATCATGACCGGTTGATCATCAATAAATGCGAACCCACCGACCATTGCACGATCGTCGCCATAACAACGGTCTCCGTGCAGTTCGACAAAATCGGTCGTCATCATACGAATATAGTCAAGGGTGTACGGTCGCTTGGGATGTCGAGCCAACTGTACTTTTTGCCAGCGAGTCAGATTGTCGAATATCTCGTTCCGGAGCTTCTGCAGCTTCTTCTCAAAGGATGCTATCTCCCCGCTCATCTCGATATTCTCTCCGACAAAGAAATCCTTCATGTCGGAGATTTTCTTCTGCAGCTCGACAATGGGGCGTTCAAACTCGAGGAATGGCCCGTCGGTTGATTCAGCTTTGTTCTCGTTGTTCCGCATTTTTTCTATCCGAACCCACCACCTTTTTGCGGCGGAACGAATTGGTCATAAAGATAAGAAACAGCGAGAGAACCACAACCATAAAAATGACCAGCCCCCCCAGCACAATCAGGCGATTCCAGAAAAACATAGCCAGCGAAAAACAGCCAAAAACAAGGGCCAGCAAATAGAAAACCGAGACCACCTGTCGCGGCGACAGGCCTGCCAGCGACAGATAGTGAAACAGGTGGCGACGATCTGCCTTCATGATACTCTTGCCAGCCACCAGCCGTCTCAGCAGGGAGGAAACCGTTTCAAGTACCGGGACACCAAGCGCCAGAAGGGGTGCATAAAGCGCCGAGAGGGTGTATGACTTCAGCGGGAAAGCCAACGAAAAAACGGCAAAGTAAAACCCAAGCTGCATCGACCCGGAGTCACCCAGGAAAATACGCGCCGGATAACGGTTAAAATAGAGAAACACCGCCAGGAACCCGATCATTGCATACACAACCACCAGCACCGCCCCGATCTGATAGAACTGGCCAATGACCGCCAGAGCAACGGCCCCAATCAACGAGACTCCTCCCGCCAGACCATCCAGACCGTCAATGAGGTTAATCGCGTTACTGAGAATCACGACCCAGAGTACTGTGATGACAACCGAGAACGACCCGATAGCCACGCTGCCAAATGGTGTTGAGAGCAATTCGACTCGCAGCCCGCCCATATACAGTATCAGTCCGGCCCCGATCTGAGCCAGCAGTTTCACCCAGGCCGATAGAGGCGAAAGATCATCGGAGAATCCCACCAGGAAAATCACCAAAGCTCCTACCAGAACGTAGAAGAGACGGTCGGCCAGTTCGGTAAAAATGTTGGGGAAAATCAGCCATGAGATCAGCACAGTGATCCAGACACTTGCAAAGAGAGCCACCCCGCCGAGGAACGGTGTCGGACGCTTGTGGCGCTTGTGCTTGCCCGGCGTGTCAAGCAGGTGATACCGATGCCCAAGTTGGATCAAAAGCGGCGTCACTATCAGGCCAACAATGATACTGATAGCAAGGGCCGTTAACGCTGGTGTCCAGGACATCGGCTACCCCTTCCCATCATCTGGTCCGGGAATAATAACCCGAAACAAGAAGTTTGCCAATAGCAACAGAGGAAGCAGTATCACCGAGTAGCCGTCGGGAAAATATTTGAGATAATAACTCCAGACCGACCGGTGGTGCATCCAACTCCGCCTGAGTGCTCCGGCCTTGCTGCCGCATCCCCAGTGGTGGACAGCCCCGGCATCGGGTACAAAATAGTTGGTGTAGCCGTTCATGGAAAGACGAATAGAAAGATCAGTGTCCTCCATATACATGAAAAAGCGTTCATCAAAACCACCGACAGCCACAAAAACGGACCGGTCAATCATCATAAAAGTACCAGCTACAGCCGGAACAGAACAGGTCTCCTCGCTGTCGCCAACGGTATACGAACTGCCACCGGCAAACAGTCGCGACAAGATCGAGCCACGAGAGAGAAAAATATTGGTGCGGTCGGGTAACTTCCGGCAGTTGGCCTGGAAACGTCCGTCGGGATAGCGCAGCCTACCGGCCACGGCTCCGGCCTTCTCTTCCCCGCCAAGAAAGACCGTCAGAGCATCAATAGCGCCGGGGTCAATTTCAAGATCGGGATTGACAAACAAGAGGTACTTACTCTCGGAAAGAGCCGCCGCCTGATTGCACGCGGCCCCAAAACCTCGGTTGGACTCGTTGCGGATAATCCTGGCCTCGGGCACCAGTTCTGAAACTGTATTGATTGACTCGTCGGTCGATCCATTGTCGACCACGATGAGCCTACGGCTGGCCGGTTCACCGGCAGCGAGAATACTGCGGATCGATTTCTCAAGAATCGGCAGTGAATTATGGGTGACGATGATTATTGAGACGCTGTCTTGTTCCAAAGACACCTGGGGAATCAGTCCAATTTTCCAAACATCGACTTCAACCGCAGAAGCCAGACCATCCAGATTGCCTCACGCATAATCTTCTTGGACATCTTGGAGGTACCGACGACCCGGTCCACAAATACAATTGGTATTTCTTTGAGCCGGAACCCTTTCTTCCAAGCTCGCATTGACATCTCTATCTGAAAAGAATATCCGGACGCCTTAACCTGGTCCAGATCAATCTTCTCCAGTACTTCACGACGGAAACACTTAAACCCGCCGGTGGCGTCCCTGAGCGGTACGCCGGTCACGATTCGTGTATAAACATTGGCATAATAGGAAAGCAGCAGCCGTCCGATTGGCCAGTTGATCACGTTGACGCCGGTGATGTAGCGGGAACCGATGACCAAATCGTGATCCGTAATTTCGCGCAGGAAATCTTTGATATATTGCGGGCCGTGAGAAAAATCGGCATCCATCTCAAAGATGAAGTCAAACTCTCGTTCAATGGCCCATTTAAATCCAGCGATGTAGGCACGTCCCAGTCCTTCTTTGTTCTCGCGGTGCAGGACGTTGACCTTGGATTCTTCGGCAGCCAGCTTATCGGCGATTTCGCCTGTTCCATCCGGAGAGTTGTCATCGACAATAAGCACATTGATACGCGGATCAAGAGGAAGAACGGCATGAACGATTTTTTCTATATTGTCGCGTTCGTTGTAGGTCGGAAAAATGATCAGTGCCCGTTGAGTATGAGTCATGAGTAAATGGCTTCCTTCTTGTTATCCGCTGTCAGTTCAAAGCGACTGTCCGGTCGATAGTGGTCATCACGTTGTTGCTTGTACGTTCGGAGATCAGTCATCGTTTCACCGAACCCAATCTTCGGTATGCTTATCGGTTAGTATCATCAGATGAGCCGGTTTTTTTGTCCAGAGCGATCAATTTTCGCCTTATATCGCCCACCTCTTCCTTGATCGCCGTCTGTCCCTCAAGCATGAATCCCATGACGAAAAGGCCAAGACCAATCCCCGTCAGCAAAATCACCAGGTACAACAGTGGTAACTGGGTCTCGTTTAGGAAATATTTGAGATAGACCGCCCACAGTCCGACAGTCAGGCCGAAGGCCAGAAATATCGAACCGGTGACACCAAAAAACAGCAGCGGCTTACGAAGAAAACTCAGCTGGAATTTGACTGCGATCATGTCGAGAAAGCCAACCGGAATCCTCCAGACAGAGAATTTCGTTTCTCCGTACTTCCGGTCATAGAGCGTTACTTTCACTTCCTCCACCCGGTACCCTTCGTGCGCAGCCAGAGCTATCAAGTAACGGTGCCAGTCGCGGCGCAGGAAAATATTCTCGATAACTTCCCGCCTGAAAGCCCAGCAAGCATTGAGATCATGTACATTCACTTTGAAAATCGCTCGCGACAGCCAATTGTAGATGGTCGAAACAAATTTCTTTTTGTAGTTGCCCTGCTTCCAACCGGTGCAAACATCGGCCCCAGCGGTGATCTTCTCTATCATCCGGGGGATATCTTCAGGGAGATATTGCAGATCGGCTGGATAAAACACAAAGACGTTGCCACTGGCCATCTCAAAACCGGTTTGCAGTGCTGCTGTCAGCCCACGATTACACGGATGGATGGCATACCGGATAAAATCGTACCGATCAGCCGCGGCCTCGATTTTTTCGAGAGTCCCATCCGATGAACCGTCATCGATAAAAACCAGTTCCCCGGAAAACGGAGCGGTCTCAAGCATCTCGGCGTAAAGGCGACAGAATTCGTCGATATTGCCCGCCTCATTCATCGCCGGTACGATAGTGGAGACCTGTAGTTTTTCTCTGCTCAATCCTGCCATTCCCCGGTACCCTTCAAACCTCTGTAGGCTTCTTGAATCTTCTTCACTGTTGGCGCCAACCTGATTGCTTGCTCGAAATATGCCAATCCTTCTTCTCGGTGCCGACTATCTCCAGATTCCTCGTAACGGCCCTTGTGAAACTGCGCCACTCGTGCATTAAGATCGTAATTAGACGGTGAAAACTCAACCGCTTTCTCGAAAAGGTGCTCCGCCTCCACCAGGTGACCTTCAAGTTCCCCTCTCTCGGCCAACATCAGGTGACCCGATATATTATTCGGATGATCCATGACGAACTCCACCGCCGCCTGGAGGCTTTTAGCCGGCAGATCCTGCTGATAGTAGTCCAGAGCCTCCTCGAATTTGGAGAGCCGGTAGGCTGTAGCGGACGGATTACCTGTCAAACCGGCGATTCTGAACAGTCGAGCATTCTTGAGGCCGACATGGTACGTACACAAATGTACGGCACTATCCATGACCTCCGGGTAATCCTTGCGGGCTCGACGTTCATTCCCCTCATCGACAAGCAGGTGAGTTATCGGAAATTTCTCAAAGAATTGCGGGTTGGGCTGCGATACGCCAAACATATGGATGACCGTTCCGAAATCGGTCCCAAGAGTCAGCAGAGGCGCATACGGCCCGGATAGAACCGCTCCGGGTGAGAGTATCATCTGCAGATCGGCGGAGTTGTCAACAGCCATGTAGCTCGGTCGCTCCGTCCAGTACAAGTAAGATGCAGCACCCCGGCCCACCACGGCAATGATCAGAACAGCTATCGTAATTCGGACCACCGACTGAAGCCACGAAACCGGCGTTCGGCCTTTATACCATTGGACCAGAGTACCGATCAGGATCATCACCACAACCGCCAGAGCCCCGACATGGAAAATTCGATCATTGAAATAGAAATCAGTTCCGGCCAGATCGCTGATTCCCTGAGCCAACTGATAGACCGCTATGAGAATCACGGGGAAAGCCCAGGCATAAAATCGCCAGGTCAATTTCCCCGAGCCAACCCGCAGGCCCTTCTGCCAGAGATCCGCCAGCAACATCGCAGCCAAACCGTAGAACGCGTAGACAAGAACCAGCTGGTAGCGCAGCGGTCGGTAATTCCAGATCATCAAGCCAAGATAGAAGGCGACAACTGTAACGAGAAAAATCAGATGGCCACCGGTGAGACCGGACATTCGTTCCCGAAGCGGGCGCCGGACTGACATGCGGTACACGATAGTCAGGATACAAACAACACCGAGCACAGCAACGAGAGGCATCCGCTCAAATAGACGGCTGTCATAGCCAAAAGACACTAGTGTCTCAACAAAGCTGCCTATTGATTCAAATGCTTCCGGTGTTCCGTAGAGAGCGAGCGTTTTTTCCCCAACATAACCGGCCACCTGCGCCTGCATTGGAAGGTAGCTGAAAAAAAGCCAGAACAACGTTACCACAGTGAAGCCGATAGCGAACATTGCCGGACCAAAAAGCCTGCGTGCCAGCGGCGTACCGGTGTCACCTTCGCAATAGATTTGGTGTCCGAAGTAACAGACAAACGGCGCTATGAAGATCATTCCGATCAGCTTACCGAACAGAATAGCCGACGCCAGACTCATCCCGGCCAGCAACACACCCCACCATCGATTCACATAGACAAGCAGAACCATCGACAGGAATGCAAGAAACGTCATGGCGTGCTCGAGAAACGGAAGCCGTCCATAGAACAGAAGGTTGTTGTTGAAACATATCAGCAGCAGGAAGAGCAACGCCGGAACTTGCCCGGCCACGCGCCTGAGGAACAGAAAAAAGAGGAGCAGACTGCCGAGACTGAAGAACAACCCCACCCCATTGGACTGGAGAAGACCGACGCCGAACAATTTGAACACACCGACCGCAACGACCGTAACGGCTGATTTCAGGAAGAAGGCGAACCGATGATCCCCAAGCGGATTGAAGTCACCTGTCTGCACAAACTGCGCGGCAAACAGGGTGTACTGAGAAGGGTCGGTGTAGACATCGGCTGACACCGACAGGCCAAACGGCGGGTCAGCATCGAGACAATAGACACGGACCAGCAGAACCAGAGAAAAAAGGGCCGCGAGACAGACTAACTCCAGACGAACTGGAATCAACAAACCTGTCTCAGGCGCTGAAGAATTTCCTGATCGTTTCGGCGACATAGGCAATATGCTCTTCGGCCATCTCCGGATATATTGGCAACGACATAACCTCGCGACACAACTTCTCCGTCACCGGGAAATCACCCTCCTTGTGATTGAGATGGTCATACGCCTTCTGCAGGTGAGCCGGCACCGGATAATGAATAATGCTCGGCACGCCGTTCTCTTTGAGGTATCCCTGCAACTGGTCACGCTTTTCAGTCTCAATGACAAAGACGTGGAAAACCTGCTCGTGGTCGTCATGGAGGCTGGGGGTCGTCACCGGAACACCCTTGAGATGCTCACGGTATGATAGAGCCACCCTACGACGTTCCGCGTTCCACTTGTCGAGATGCTTCAGCTTGACATTCAGCACCGCCCCCTGGATACCTTCGAGGCGAGCGTTATAACCGAGTGTGTCGTAATAATATTTTCTCTCCGAACCATGATCGCGCAACACACGGACTGCCTTATCCAGTTTGGGGTCACTGGTCACAACCGCTCCGCCTTCGCCATACGCACCCAGGTTCTTGCCCGGATAGAATGAGAAGGCAGATATCTGACCGATTGAACCGGCCCGTCGGCCTTTGTAGCGTGCGCCATGAGCCTGAGCGGCATCCTCAACCACAGCAATACCGTGCTTCTCAGCAGTTTCCATTATCGGGTCCATG
>DAOWIM010000317.1 GCA_030640905.1 bacterium | reverse complement strand
TTTCTGGCAGAGGATACGAAGCTCGGCCGTCAGGTCGGGCTGAAAATCCTCGTCTCTGAATTCTTTGACGATGCTGAACGCAGGGAGCGGTTCACCCGTGAGGCCCGGATGGCTGCGCGGATAAATCATCCCGGCGTGATGAGTATCCATGATATCGGTTCGGCAGTGTTGCCGGAGTCCGACCGAGAGCTTCACTATATTGTGACCGAGTACATCGAAGGCGAGCAGTTGACGGAGTATCTGCGCGACAGTAAGCCGGGGTTGACAGAGGTGCTTCGTCTCAGCGAGAAAATTGCTTCGGGTCTGGCCGCGGCGCATAAGCTGGGTATCGTGCATCGTGATATCAAAGCAGACAATATCATGATCAACGCCGAGGGTGATCCGAGAATCCTCGACTTTGGATTAGCCAAACCGTTCGACTCAGGTCTCGGCGACGAGACCTCCGATGGAACGGCAACGATATCGAAAGAACTTACACGAGCCGGGAAAATTCTGGGGACGGTGTCGTATATGTCACCGGAACAAGCACAGGGAAAACCTGTTGATGCGCGTTCGGACCTGTTTTCATTTGGGATACTTCTTTATCGGATGGTGACCGGAGAGTTGCCGTTTGATGGCGGGACACAGGTCTCTACGCTGGCTAAGATTCTCGAATCACGTCACGAGCCACCTCGAACGAAGAACGCTGAGATTCCCTCTGAGCTTGAGCGGATTATTGACAAGTGCCTGCAGAAAAATGCCAATGATCGATACCAGAACACCCGGGACCTTGTTCTCGATTTGAGGAGTTTGCGTCGGCAGGTCGATAGTGGCGTGACCGATAGCATTTCGGGCGTGACTACTGGAGTGACAGCAGCCAATGCTAGTCCTTGGTACAAGCGATGGAAACGTGTAGCTGTTATCTCATTCTTTGCAGTGATACTGCTGGCGGCGCTTATCTCGGGAATACTGGAGGATGAGCAAGAAGGCTCGGTAGAGTTGCAGGCTGGCGAAAACAGTCTGGCTATTCTCGGCTTTGAGAACAAGACCGGTGATGCAGACCTCGACTGGCTACAGACAGGTCTGCCGGAGATTTTCCTGACCGATCTGGCTCAGGGGAAATCACTCAGGTTGATCAGTCGTGAACGAGTTCTCGATTGCCTTGATAGCGAACAGCGTATCAACCACACCCATATGCAATGTGTGCAGGCGGCTCAGTCTCTTGGAGCGCGCAATATCCTCTCGGGTGCGTACTATAAGCTTGGTGACAAGATCAGAATTGATGCGAGGATGGAAGATGCTGTTTCGGGCAATATCGTTCTGGCTGAGAAAGTTGTCGGTGAAGATCCGTTTACGTTGGTGGACAGCCTGACGGCCAAGATCGCGGCCTCGCTTGATATTAGTGAGTTCCTTGCATCCGACCGCAGCGTGACCGATTACACATCATCATCCCCCCAAGCTTATCGACTGTATCTGGAAGGCGTGGATTATCTATTCAACGGTCTCTGGGAGGATGCCATCGACAAGTTTGAGCAGGCGGTTGCTCTCGACTCGACATTTGCTCTGCCATATATGCGCCTGGGTATGGCGTACGCATTCCAAAATAAGGGTCAGGAAGGCAGGCCGTACTTTGCGAAGGCCAAAGAACTTGAGAACTCTTTGCCACCTCGAGAAAGATCTCTGCTGGATGCATATACCGATGTCTGGTTAAAGGGCGAGTTCGACGCTGCTTTTGCCAAGATGGAAGCGTTTGTCAACGCCTATCCGGACGACAAGGAGGGACGGACAATTTATGCCTTGTTTATCGGAGCTTTCACGGGCGATACACTCAGGATATTTGCCCAGTTGGACACGGCTCTGGCTATTGATCCGTCATCCGCGTTGGTTTTAGGTAGCTATGCCGAGATGGCGGCACAATATCACGATTTTGATAAGGCGCTTAAGTATAGTCGCAGGCTTATCCAATATCATTCCAAATCGCCGTCTGGTTATTTTAGCTTAGCCTCGATTCTGGAAGATCTGGGTCGCTTTGACGAGTCGGCTGAACAGTATCGGCTCATAATCGAGCGTTTTCCGGACAACTCCGCCCCATACCGTCAGCTATATAGTTTCTCTATTCGGGCCCGCATGTTCGACAGCGCTCGGTACTACGCTGATCGCTACGGGGATCTGGTTCGGGATGATGCCTTCAGGCTGAGAAATTACTACAGGTATCGAGCCAATATAGAAAACTGGCAAGGGAACTTTGTGGCAGGTATTCGGTTTCGCCATCTTTCCCTCGAACAAGCACTGGCGAGTGGTGATAGCGCTCGCATTGCCGGTTCTTATTCGTCTCTGGGGATGTATTTTCATTATTTCAAGATGGCCGACAGTGCGCGGTATTATCTTGACCAGAGCTACGGATGGTACCTGCCGATGAATCGTTTTAGCTATTCGTTTGGCCTGGTTGAGTTGGACCCTCGAAACGGCGATAGTGTGCGGGTTCTTTTTGAAAAAGACATAGCAGAAATGCGCTCCCGCTTGCCCTCAGAAATATGGGGATTGGTTGACGCTCTTGAGGAGGTGTTTGATGCCAACGCCGCTGCCGATACGACAAGAATGATCGCGGCTCAGCGAAAGATGATAGATGCGGCTCTTGGCCCACAAGGTAACGTTGACAACTCCAAACAATTGGCCACGCTCTATATTGAGACTGGAAAATTCGACAAGGGCAAGGAGCTACTGTTGTGGGTTCTTGAACCGGAGAGACAATCGACAGGTGCCTACACTTATCTCACCAGCCGTTATTACTATGGTCGAGCATGCGAAGGTCTTGGGGAGAACGACGAAGCGGTGAAGGCGTATTCGGAAGTCCTCAAATATTGGGGTGAAGCTGATATTGAGATCGATGCGATCCGAGAAGCGAAGGCGCGGTTGGCCCGCCTGACGAGTTGATAGCGCGGACACTATTTGCCGTCAGTGACAACGACCATCCTCTTGTTAGATCGAAGGTTGGTCGGTTAAATCTTGTCAGTGGCGGCGGCTTCGGTGTATTATTCGTAGTATGATCAGTCGCACTCTTGCTTTTGTCCGCCAGTTTGATCGCAACCTCTGGATACTCTCAAGCGGATGGTTTATCAGTGCGATGGGGTTCGCTACCTCGATTCCATTCATAGCGATATACTTCAACGAACATTTCGGCATGTCGATGACTGAGATCGGTCTTTTCTTTGGTCTGATGGCAGTTATAAGATCGCTCTTTCAAGCGATTGGGGGCGAAGTATCAGATCGCATCGAGCGTCGCAAATTGCTCATATGTGCGCAGATGCTTCGTTCGGTTGCTTTCTTGCTGATGGCTCTGGGGATATCGTTCGACTGGGGGTTTCTCTGGGTTGGTGGAACGCTGCTGGTGAACTCGGTATTCGGAGCTATCTTTCAGCCTGCAGCCAACGCGATGGTATCGGATATTGTCCCAGTTGAGAGGCGGTTGGAGGGGTACGCCATCACGCGGTCGGCCGGCAATCTCGGTTGGGCGGTGGGGCCTGCTATTGGTGGTTTCCTTGCTAAGTCGTCCTACGCGCTTCTGTTCTATATCTCTTCCGGGCTCACGCTGGCCTCAGGGCTGATCATTTTCCTGTTCCTCGTCAGTCCTGCTGTTGCCAAAACCCAGGACCGATTCCGGATGCGGGATATCCTGGTGGTCAAGGATGATATTAATTTCGCCTGGCACGCCGGTCTGATTTTCTTGCTTTACCTGGTAGTGGCGCAGTTAATAGCTCCTTTTTCTCTCTACTCAGTGCAGATGGTCGGTATTTCGGAAAGCGATCTCGGCCTGCTTTATACTCTGAACGGTCTGCTGGTGGTGACGCTACAGCTCCCCATGACTAGGTTGTTATCACGTTATCGACTGACGACTCAGTTGGCGATGGGCAGTTTGATCTATGCCATCGGCTATTCGATGGTTGGTTATCTGGTAGGATTTGGATTGTTTGTTTTCGCCATATGTATCATCACGATGGGGGAGATATTCATGTCTCCACCGTCGCTTGCTCTGACATCGCGACTGGCCCCCGAGGGAAGGATGGGGCGTTACATGGGAGTGTTTGGGTTCTTCGTGGCGTCGGGATGGTCGTTTGGTCCGCTTTACGGCGGCTTCATTTTAGATCGTCTGTCGGGCAATCACGGGTTGGCCTGGGCAATGATTTCATTACTGGCACTGCTGTCTGCGATTGGGTACTTCTATTTTGGCAAGAGGTTACCCGATAGATTCAACGTCGGTAACAACTCTACTTGATGATTACCAGCTTCCCGAGTTGGGTTCGGTTGGACGATTCGATGACGTAATAGTACAGACCGGAAACTGCCGCCTGCGTGTTTCGAGTAATCATATCCCAGGTTTCATGCATTGACCCCGGTCCGCTCTCAGGGTAGTAATGCTCTATCTCGCGGACAAGGTCTCCGTCCAACGAGTAGATTTTGATTGTACAGATGTTGGGCAGGTTGGTAAAATGTATCAGGCGAGCCCGATCTTCCGCCAGAGTGCGGTCGCGATTCTCATAGCCGCTCTCCATATAGTCGTCATCTAGACGGTAGGGGTTCGGATAAACGTAGGCGTCCAAACTCTGCGCCATTACCGTGTCAGCCGAGATTAATGGGTATTCTGAAATCTGGTTGTTTGTGGGATCAGTTTCCAGGGCCTCAAGGCCGGCTATGGGGGAGCCAAAATCAAAGGTTGTCACAGAAACATAGTACTCGACCGAAGGCAGCAGGTGGCCGATGTGGTATTCATATTCGTAGTATTTCGGAAGTGCCTCGCCGTGTTCGTAGGTGATGTCATCTTCGCCCCAGAGAGTTGGATTTGTGCCGGGATCGGCGGCGTCCTGGTACGCTTTGTGGATGAGAGTTGTGTCGGTGAGGTTTGCAGCGTTGAGGTCCTGAGGGGCAAAAATGTAAAGCTCATCGGCCCACTCAAACGGGTGTGCCGGCGCATAGGCCATCGGGTCAAACTCCGGATCGTCAAATAATGTGCGAAGCGAGTCAAGGGTAAACGGAATCTCTTCAAGCACCCACTGTGACTGGTTGCCAACCTGCTTGTAGATGTAGCGGTTGAAGTCTTCCTGGTCGTACGATACCAGTAGCGAGAGACTGGTTCGCCGGTCATCCCGACCAACGTAAACGCGGTAACCTTCAAAATCGACAACCTGTGAAAAAATGTCGCGGGTCGTCTCCGAATAATATCCGTTCCATCGGATAGTCAGGCGTCCGGTCTCAGGAATGATCCTCATCTTTGGTGCCGGGGGAGGACCAGCAGCCTTAAAATCGGGGACACCATCGCCCACATACCAGAATGTATCAGCGAGCGTGGGTTGATAATGCTCAATGATGTTAATGATGATATCACCATCCCAGAAGGTGTCGGCAGAAACGAGGGCTGAGTCATAATTGCAGACTCTGAGTTCGCCGCGATAACCGTCGCTGTCGGTATCGACTCCCGGATTGTCATAGACCCAGGATGCCCAGCGCGATGTTGCGGCAAGGCTGTCGAAATTCAGCGTGTTGTAAAATATCTGAGGGTTTTGGGCGTCGAATTTGTTATCAAAATTGGTCGGTCCGGTATGCAGGTTGGTGCCACCAACCCAGGCAAAAGAGATCGGCAGTTTGTTGCCGGGATAGATATTGAACGGACCAAACGAAAGCAGATACCTCGTGTCAAACCCGTGGGCGTAATCTTCGGCTTCCTCCGGTGGTGGCTCGAACCCCTGATTCTGGTGATCCAGAGCTGTGTGCATGAGGTCATAGTCGAATTCCTCATGCCGCAGGACGTAGTACTTGTTCTCATCGCCGGTCGGGGTCCCTTTACGGGCCCCCATCTTGCGATACGGGTCTTCTGGCGTACCCACCATTCTGGGGCCGAAATCCCGCGTCGCGTTGCTGTAGTTCATGATCCACCAGTTGTAGGAGTACTTCAATTCCTCGGCAGGTGTCCTGACCACCCGGATACCGACCGTTCCGGTTGCAGAGCGATAGTCCCACTGTGTGCCCACCGGGTCGCCATCGTTATCGGCGGTGAAGGCGACGTTAATAGTATCGACAAAGCCACATCCCTCTGGCGCCGGATGAGTGGGGTAGAAGCCAACGATGTCATCGTTCCAACCCTCCGGACCATTGCGAGTAGTGTGCCAGACATCGCCATCGACATAGATGCCCATGTAGACATCCTCAAGAGGTCGTTCACCTATGTTCTCGATCTGGTAGTCAAACAGGATGAAATCATCGGCGTACGAGTAGCTCCACGCCATCGAACGCTGCGTAACCTTGATATTCAACGGTCGATGGGGACGGTTGTCGTAGGGGTCCTTCTGGACCTGGTTGACATCATCAATGGTGTCGGTGTATTCGCAAATGATGTCCTGCTCAGAATACGCGTCGGGGTCATAAAACTCACTGTTGCGATCGATTGACAGGTACTTGAAGTCGCCGAACGGCCTGACATCAGGGTTGAATTCTTCGGTTACGTACCAATCTTCGTTGCCCACCGTTACCAGCGTATCCCTTCCCACGACAGCCCCTATCCATATCGCGGCCACCCATAGGTAGACAATGTCCGATCCTTTCGGGAAGATGCAGGAGGGGATGATCTCGCCGGTGAAGGGGTCGGGAGTGGCTCCCCCGAGCGTGCCAAATGTTCCATTATTGGCAATGGCGAGTTGCATGTTGCCGCGATTGTGGGCAGTGTACAGTACGACCGGAGTTTCAATACCCGATGCTGGCGGCGAGAAGTTCTTTGCCGCCCGGTCGATTTTCGGATTGTATGAGCGGGCATCAACCATACCGACAAAAGCCAGAATAATAAGCAGGAAAAAGGTCGGCAGAGATATCAATCTTCGCCGACCTTCATTAAAGAACAAGTTCGTCATAGCTGATTACATGATGACAACCAGCTTGCCAATCTGGACATTGCCCTCGTTGTCATCGATAGTCCAGTAGTACATTCCCGAAACAACCGACTGCGTATTCCGTGTGATCAGGTCCCAGGTCTCGGTCGCACCGGTCACATCGTTGCTGCCGTCATGCTTGATCTCACGAACCAGGTCTCCATCAAGAGAATAGATACTGATGGTGCAAATTTTCGGAAGGTTTGCAAAATGAATTCGGCGGAGGCGATCGTCGGAATGGTGAGGATCGGGTTGAGCCTCAAAACCCCAAGAAGGATACTCCGCGTCGATTCTGAAAGGATTCGGATAAACAAATGCCTTGAGGTTGTCTCGCTCGACGACCTCTGCACAGTTCTGGGGATAGACGTGAACGGCTCCATTCTGTTTTCTACTTTCCAGCGAAGGTAGTCCAGAAGAAGGAGATCCGAAGTCAAAGGCAGTGATGTTGACATAATAGGATATTGTCGGCAACAGTCCCTCAATGTCTATTTCGTACTCGTAATACTTGAAGAAGCCCTCCTCTGTAAGTTCGTCGGGGTCGGCTTCCTCGGGTATTAGATTAATTGGGGCATCTTGATCGGCATATTCGGCTGGCTTTGTGATTCTTGTGTCTTGTCCCAGTCTACAGACGTTAAAATCTTGAGCAGCGAAGTAGATCAGGGAATCCGGTTGGAGTGGATCGAGATTGGGAATTATCATAGGACTAGACGGCGAGTAGGAAAGCGGATTCCAGGTAGTATCACCGCAGGAATCAGCGTAGGCGCATCTCAAGTCCTTGATTTTGTATGGAATATCGGGGAGTACATAACCGGCACCGCCCGGGCGTGAGTCATCCCAAATGTACATATTGTAATCTTCAACATCATATGATTCGATAACGGAAAAACTTTCCTCTCTGTCATCGCGCGATATATATACGCGGTAACCTTCAAAGTCCAACTCATTGGAGAAGACGTCGCGAGTGGTCTCGGAGCGCAGACCGTTGAAGCGAATCTTGATCTTACCGGTTTCCGGAGCAACCCGCATGGACGGATATCCCAGATGGTTACTCCAGGAAGATGGCGATGGGGGAGGTGAGGCGCCCCTGA
>DAOWIM010000295.1 GCA_030640905.1 bacterium | reverse complement strand
GGGTCACGTTCTATGTTTTCTCTCTCGCAGGGTTGTCCGCGCTTCTGGGGTCGTCGCTCTGGGTGGGGCGAATATTTGGGCTGGTGATTGGGCTGGTCTCAATCGGCGCAACTTACCGGATCGGGGAACGCATGGCCAACCGGCGCACAGGATTATTGGCTGCGCTGATCCAGGCTGTCCTCCCGATCACCCTCTATTTCGAGGCCGAACTCCTGCTGGACCCGCTCTTCATGCTTCTGTTGCAACTGGCAACCCTGCGTTTTATGACCTGGCTGGATTCATCCAAACCGAGAGATTGCCTCCTGACCGGATTGTTGCTCGGCCTGGCAATCATCACCCGCCCCACAGCTCTGATCTTCGTATTTCCCGCTGCTCTCTTAATAGTATTCCGCCACCGCCACAAGGGGGATTGGTTGCAACCGGTGATTGTCCTGATGATTCCGATTGTCGTTATAGTCGGAACTGTCTTCGCTCGCAATCTTATCGTGGCTGGTGATCCGGTGCTGGTATCGTCACAGGGCGGTATCAATTTATACATAGGCAACAATCCGACCGCCGATGGACTCTCAGCCATCCTGCCCGAACCGATGGGACACAATTGGCGCCTGAAACAGGTAACTCATCTCGCCGAGATTGAAATGGGCCGTACTCTGAAGCCGGGCGAGATATCATCGTTTTGGACAAGTGAGGCCATCTCATGGGCAACCGCCAATCCCGGCAGCTTTGCTGTACTCTATTTGAAAAAGCTCTACTTTGGCATTTCCAATCGTGAGATATCAAACAATCGCAGCCTTCGTGATTTTTTCCGTAAAGTCCCGCTGCTTGGTTACAATCCGGTGTTTTTTGGGATTCTCTTTGCATTGGCCTGTGCCGGGCTGGTGAACTATCGCCACCGGCGAGACCACCTGTACGTTCTCCTTGGCCTGATTGTTCTCTCGACGCTGGTTATCTCGTTTTTCTTTTTCAACAGCCGGTTCCGCCTGCCGCTGATTCCATACTACTGCCTTCTGGCCTCTGTCGGCGTGTGGGCTTTGATAGATTCATTCCGAACTGATCACCGACGCATCCTGATCTGGAGCGCATTGGTAGTTGGAGCCTTCGTTTCTTTCTATCCGCTGATAAGCCTGCCGAAAGGATACGAAACCCACCACTTGATATCGCGAGGACTACACTACTATCACCTCGGCCAGTATGAAGCCGCCCTTGATCAATTCAGCTACGCGAAGACCCTTGACCCCGAATTTCCGGAAGCTCATCTGAATATCGGAACATGCTTCTTGAGAATCGGCGACCTTGACTCGGCTCGACATCATTTTAATCTTGAAAAACAATACCATCCTCTTCGGCACAAGAGCTACACGAATCTCGCGTCACTGTGCCTGATTGAAGGGCGCTACCAGGAGGCGGCAGACCTGGCCAGAGAGGCGATTGGTCTCAGTCCATACGATCTTAACTCCAATCTCCTTCTCCTCCGCGCCGTAAACGGTCTGCCCAACTTCAGTGTCGACAGCCTTGCTTTGATCATCGCCTCAGCGGCAAAGGCAACCAGCAATCACCCGACCTTATTGAACGAAGCGGCCACTATCCTGGCTAACCGAGGTGATCTTTCCGGCGCCCGTGATTTGTTGTGGCGTTCTATTTCATCACCAACGCCCCCGATCGAAACTGATGATCTCGCTTTTGAGAGAAGCTTTCCCGAGCGCAGCCTTATCAGAGCAAAGACGACTGCCCGAAGCTACTATCAGCTTGGGTATATCGCTGGATTGGAAAACGAGCCTGATTATGCCATGGAATACTCGCGGCAAGCCGTCGCTCTGGATTCCAATCTTGTCGAGGCCTACATAAATCTAATCTCTGCCCTCTCTGCCCTCAGAGACTATCGCGCGGCTGATTCGGTCGTCGATATCGCGACCGACCGATTCGGCAACCACGATCTAATTCGTCAGTTGATCCTAAACCGTCACAAATAGAAAAAGGGACCGACTCTCGTCGATCCCTTCAGTTATCGTCTCAAAACGCAGCATTGCGTAAACGCACGCCGCTGTCGAAATCAGCGGAGCTGCTGTCGCTCTTCCATCAGCTCCATCAAATCAATCTGCTCAATTCTTCTTCTGACGAAATTCGCCTGAGCATCTTCGAGAGATATCTTGACCCTGGCATCTTTATAGCGATCCACAACCGAGACACCCTCGGGGGCATCAATTGGATAGAGCCAATTGATGACACTGTTGATCAAGACGTCGGCACTGTCCGTACCAAGCGATGGCGTGGTAAAATTGAAATGCACTGTCTTGAACTGGGTGGTAACATATCGATGAGCCACCGGTGAACCATCGAATATAAACTCGCTGCCAATCGGATGAGAGCTGCCATATATTGATGCATACAAATACATCACCTCTGTACCGAAGGCACGCGACGACCAGTTCACTTCAGGCATTACCGGAAGCTCCGGACGCCATCGATGCCACGATGTGGACGTTTCATCTGCCCAACGATGCAAGCTATGCAACCGAGCAGTGTCGATTGATACATCCGGCCACTGCGTCTGATCCATACTATATGCACCAATAAAGTCGGCAGGATTGTTTGAGTAGTAATCACAGAGAGTATTCCGCATGTTGCCTACCCATCCGGAATACGCCTGCCCAACTACGCCAAAATAGCGAGTAAAATCAGCGGGGACACCATTATTGAAACTGGAGCAATCGACGGTACCCGTACCGCCAATAAGGAGACATCTTGCCGTCACCCAAACATTAACCCCGGCATCAATTGCCGTGTAGACCGCACCCGACTTCGTGTGGAAATCCTGATGTTTAACATCGTCGGCATAGATGATCACAACCTTATGCTTGAGCAATTCAACAAGGCGCGGCAAGACGTAGCCCGGACGAAAATAGTCTTTTGACTGTCGACGGAACGGACTGCCACCAATATCGTTGATTTGCGTAGTATCAAAGAGGTCAAGACCAGTCGGAATATCCAGATCAGTCCGAGAATCCGCCCATGTCTTAATCTGATTGTACCAGTATGCCTTCGCCACATCATTGTCGTAGATAACAGTATAACGCCTACTGCCAGCGAACGTATAGTCAACCACACAAATCTCACGTTCGTGTGCCGGGTTGATTACAGTAAACGTCCTGAAGGCGGGAGCCAGATCAGCTACACCAGCATCGTCCCTGCTTCGTACCTGGAAGAGATAGTACATCTCGATTGTCGTATCAATGGGTGAGCTTTCAAAATATCTACCATAAACATCAAAGATAGTATCTGCAACATCCGAAACCCAGGGATTGACACCGTCGCCTGAGCTATCCGCCACACGGTAAAGGTCCTCAGTTAGTATCTCTGTACGGAAATACGGCTCTAAGCCTCCGAATGCATTCGTCTCGGTACTATCGGTAACAAACACGGTGTCACACTCAATGGTCTGAGTCTCTCCTAAAAAGAATGTATCACAGCGAACAACGGTGTCACCCAGATTGAACAATTGAGCATCGCTGGTCACATATACCTGAGTTATGTAAAGAGAGTCGAGACCGGGCGGAGCCCCAACACTGTCCGCGCCGTAGAACTCATCTGCGGTATACGGGCCGAACAGTTTCCATTCGTACTCAAATGGAGGAGGATCAGAAGGATAATCAATCGGATCAGTCCCATACCAGGAGACTTTGACACCCGTAATCACACCACCCGCAGTCTCAGCATTAACAAACGGCGAGTCAAGAGCTATTCCCCACATCACGGTTTGCGGCGGATTGTCTATACGTGAGAAGAGTCGACTTGCAATATCACTTGCCGCGCCCTCGGTATCAAAAGCCTGAATAAAGACATACTGAAGCACGGAAGTGTTGACCGGATCATTAAGATCGGCTGACATCTGAACGATGCTGCTGGTGCGAGGATCAGCCGCCGTTGGATCAACATCAAGATAAACCCAGTCATCAGAGGTGAGTGCAGCAATATACGTCTCGACCCACGGAACTTCCGGATCAATCGGACCGCCCAACGTCACGGTGATCTCCTCAACCGTCGCTATGTGGTAACGGAAGTAATCAATCTGGCCGTCTTCATCGCTGCCATACCAGTAAATCATTGGATTCCTGGAAAACTCCTGTCCTTCCGGAGGGATATTGACAAAATACACAACAGGCTTGATGTTCCCGGTAACCTCTCCGTCAAGCGTGTCAGTACAACTGGAGAAGATCAGCAAGGCCGCCGGCAAGACCAGCGCCACAAGAAGGGCCAGGGAAATGGTCGATTTCTTAAACACTATTTTAGTAATCATATCTTCTTTCCCTGCCATCAAAAGGCCAGCCTCATTGTGAAACGGTGAATCTGATTAAGGATACCAAAATCCTGAAAGGCATAGTCAAAGCCGATCTCCCGATCCTCACCAAAAGGAAGCCTAAGGCCACCGCCGGCAGTCAATCCATCTTCATCATAATTGAAGCGACCGCCGCCGCGCAGAATAAAGCGTTCCTTATATATGTACTCCATCCCAGCGTTATACTTCTCAAGATTGTCCGAAGGATGCGAACCTTCAGCGGCGAGTGATAGCAGATGATCACCGCCCTCCAGAACATTGATACAGCTACCAAATTTGAAGTTGATAGGCAGCGGATAGGGTGTCTCAATGAACTTCATATCCGGTCCAAAATTCATAATCACCATGGCAATCTTGAAATTTCGGAATCCGGTATCATAGATCGTACCTACATCGGCCGACCATCCATTGGCGCTGTAGTTATGCACAAACTCGCCGATCCACTTGAAACTGAAACCGATCGAGAAACGGTCAGTCAAATACCGACCATAGCTGAATGCGACGGCGAAATCGTTGTAGCTGAAAGTTTGACCGGTCCCTACCTCGGTGCCACGCTCATACGTACGCACAATCATGTCACCGGAGAAAAGCCCGTACGCGGACACTCCTATGACACCGCCGATTGCTTCCAGCGGCATGCCAATGGCTCCGAAGTTATAGCTCACGTCAGCCGGCATCTGGATATGAGTCGCCATAATCTCACGCCCGTACAGAGCAGTTAGACCCGCCGGATTATAGTAGACAGACGCCAGATCGTCCGAAAGTGCCGTAAAAGCTTCTGCCATCCCCATGGCGCGAGCGGACACTCCCAACTCAAGGAACTGAGCCCCGGTCGTTCCAACCTTGGCCTGCCCCATGACTGAGCCAGGTAACCCCGCCAGACATATACAAGTAATGGCAGCTGAAACCAACACCCAGCCGGCACTGGCTCGGCGCCTATGCCTATGTAGTCGATTTGCCTTTAAAAACATGATGTCCTCATATTCTATTGCTGTTCTTATATCTCCAATTTAATCAAGACCGCCGGGACTAAATGCTGACCTCAAGACCCACACGGATCTGGCGGCCGTAATCCCAGTTAGCGGGGTTATAATCGTATGGCGTACCGCCCCGCAGAACACCACTGATGTTCTGCTGAGTATCGGCTCGACCGGTGTTAGTATAGACACCTATCACGTTGCGACTGTCGAAAATATTCTCGACCCAAAAAATGAAACTATAATCTAAACCGGCCAGCTTGAAGTCCTTGGTGAAACGAGCATCGAACGTCACAATCGACGGCATCCGCATTGAGTTGGTAGCCAGGTCCTCTCCTGTCTGCGCCGTTACGTTCGGGAACGAACGATCCGGTGTAAACGGACGACCACTTTCAATAAACGTCTCGACGCTGAGTGACCAGCCATTCGGAATCGGCAGTCCAAAGAGACGTGGCTTGACGGTACTCGGTATGAAAATCTGAAGGTTTGACTTCAAGGCATGGCGAACATCATTACTCAGCGGCGATTCTGCCAGTGGCTCACGAGAAAGTTCAAAGTCTGACTGGTAGCTCTCGTTTGTCTGCGACGCCTTACCAAACGCAAATGCGTAAACGTAGGAAACCATACCGTTTACATAACCACCGCCGCGTTTCTCAAGGGTAACCTCAATGCCCCGACTGCGGCCATAATCACTGTTGCGGTACTGCTGACGGGTCAAGCCGGAAACATGGACACTGGCAGCGTTGACTTTGTCAAACTCGTCCTTGAAGTAACCGGAGAAGTCAATCGAGTAGTAATCAGACATTGCATACTTGACACCAAACGAGTATTGAATCGTTTTCTGATAATCAAGATTGTAGTTTCCAACAACCGTATTCTGATTCACCGAAGCCGTGTTCCGGGCATACATATAGTAAAGTGCCGGGAGTTGGAAGAAATGACCGTAGTTGAAGTGCACCTTGGCCTTGTCGGAGATCGGATAGGAGAAGCCTATGCGCGGCGATATCTTCTGGCGGTCACCCCAGATTACCCCAGAACCCAGATCATCATCCTTGGCAATATCCACCAGTTTGTAGCGATCCTGAATGAAGAAATCCCAGCGTATACCAAGCGAGGCAATCATCGAACCATACTCAATCTTGTCACGCGCATACACTGTTCCACCCCACGGTTTGTACGCAAACATATCACGGAAAGAACCGCGATCAGGATAGACACCCCCGTCGGAGCGACCCGTGTAGGCCGTGTAAGGTCTCTCTATCTCTTCATAGGTGAAGTCGTCCTGCTTCAAGGCAAATCCGCCTTTGAGTTCATGCTTGCCAAGCTGCCAGAATAACTTCAATTCACCGCGAATCGTCTTGGTCTCTCGCTGATGCCATTTTGCACCGGTACTCCAGGACATCGGGTCATAGAAGGTGGATTGACTACCTCCATCCCAAATGCCATTGCCGTTGGTGTCTTTGAAGGGTTCACCCTGATCATACTGGTTGTTCGGACGGTCAAAAATGCCGTTGCCGTTGCGATCGACATATGGCGTGCCAATTGTCCACTCAGAGTATGGACCGTCATATATGCCATTATGGTTGAAATCCATGTTATTGGCATCACGTGACCTGATAAAAACATCAATTCCCAGTTCGTACCAGCCATTCTGATTGATATCAATAAACGGCTCGCCGATTACCGAGTCGCCATCGGTGTAAGGCTCTGGATTGCGCTGGGCAATATGGGAGATACGATCTTCATCCAGAAGCCCGTTGCCGTTCTTGTCATGGAGGTAATCGCCTGCGTCCCAACGGCCGTTGCCATTGATATCAACAAACGGCTCTCCTTCAAGAAAATCCTGGTAACCATTATTGTTGAAACGGAAATCGGATAGAGTTCCTTCACCGCCCTGAATGTTCTGCTCTATCTGAAATTCTCCGTAAGTATAACGTGGTCCGGAAAAATCGTCTCCGTAAACAGCGGTGTCTGGAAAGAGATTGATTATTGGCTCGGGAGCATCATAGACCCCGTTGTTATTGCGATCTTCATAGCTTTCCCACTCATAGTCAAACCGGAAGTCCGACGGATCCAGACCGTGACCCGGATTTTCAGGATCACCCGGCCTCCGAATCGTGGCTGTTCTTGAGTATGAGAGTACCAGTTCGTAATTCATGCGCTTGGTAACAGCCTGTGATATTTCAAGTGACAGCGACTCCCACTCGTCATCCTGAACCGGAGCAGTGGCAGCACTGTAGCGATAGTTCCAATAACCTTCGCCGGAGGGACGGTATGTAAATATCGTGCTGTTTGACTGCGATTTCTTGTACGAAAGAATGAACTTCATGTTCTGACGAGGACGGAATTTGAAATTGGCCATCCAGTAGTACTTGTTTAACCGACGTTCTGGGATATCTATACCAAAGAAATTGAATGAGCCATAGTCCCGACGCGTTTCCGGTGTGTCGTAGCGCTCAAACTGGAAGATGCCATCACTCTTGTCAACCTCGGCATACAGAAAATATGTAAACTCCTTATCCTCAAGGAAAGTCAGGCCAAGAGACGGAAGTATCTTATTAGTAAATATCGGATCTGGACCTTTCAGCGTGAAACGAAGGTAGTCGTTGTTACGAGAATACTTATTCAACGCCTTGTTACCAAAATCATCAGTAATGAACTGTATGTTAAAACTCGTGTTGTCCTTGGAACCGGTCTGAGTTGTAATTTTGACGATTCCGGAAAGGGCATCACCATACTCCGGATCGAACCCGTCCTTGATCACCGTGAATTCCTGAATGGAACCGGAGACCAGAGACAGATTGGCGCCGGCCGCCTGACCCAGTCCGCCCAACGGATCGCCCAGCGGCACACCGTCCACGATGTAGGAAATCTCACCGGCTCGGCCACCACGAATAAAAACCTCTCCGGAAGCATTGGTAACAACACCAGCCACCTGAGTCAGCAACTCATCGACACTGGTAACCGGCATTGATTCGATAATTTCCTTGGAAATCGTCATCTGATTGGCCGTAACGAAACGATCGATCACATCCCGCTCACCCTTGACAACGATCTTTTCATCCAACTCTGTCACCTTCTGAGACATCTTCTTGGAAATCTCGGTGGTGACATCAGCCTGTATAGTTACATCGGTCACTTCAATCGTGTTGTACTCGATATGTGATATCCTGATAGTATATGTGCCAGGTTCCATCTGGTAGATGATGTAGTGGCCATCCAGGTCGGTGAGCGCTCCTGAGGTCGTCCCAACAACCATGACCGAAGCCGACATGATCGGTTCCCCGGACTCAACATCCACCAACGTACCCTTGATCTTTCCGGTGGCCGCCGAAAACACATGTGAAGGCAGAATCGCCAAACCAATGGCTATAACAAGAGCTAACCTGAGAAGCTTCCCGCGACATACTGACATTATTATATCTCCTCGTACGATCTACGTACTCTTTTTCCCGACTGAATTCTGAATGGAGAAGTTGAGCGCATTTGGCTTGCACCAGGGAACAGCATCGCTTTCACAATATACCTGACCGAGACACTAACCAAAAAAATCGATCCCAACCTTACCAATCGTATACGTTTACCAACCTTATCTCTGTTTGCGCCTGCTCTGACAGACGATCCCAAGACTACGAAGATAGCCGTCGCTACGCTGACAAGTCAAGCGCTTTTTTCTGGGCAGAGCCGCTTAATGCTCCGATTAATAGACTGTTACATACTCACCTTCGTTTAATGATATCACACCTGGAACACCCGTTTCTGAAAATATCCTCCCGCATCCGAGACAGCTCAGCCATGTGGCCCTCGGCCAGTTGATCCGTGACGAAATCAAGGCCAAGAGCTCGGCTAAATGCAGCCTTCAATTGACCGGAAGCCTCCACAAATTCCCGCCTGCCGAGGGCCAGGGGTTCTGCAATCGATACAGCTAAGTCCTTGATATTCAACGCCGGATGTGCTGCCACACCATGTTTCTTAATCGAACCATGCTGGAGAAAGGTGTCGCCGACTCTCCGCTGAGCTGACGCTACGACCTTGCCGCCTCGACCGATAACCTCATGCCGGGCAGTCGATGCGAAGCAGGGAGCCTTGTGGAAAAAACTTGAGGGTGCTCGGCGTGGCACACTGGCGGCAGCATACGAGGCTTCGACACCACCCTGGTGCAGAAATTGCACCAGGGCCTTTGCGATAAGTTCGGACGCCTCCCACGGCGCCTTCCCCGCAAGATTGCCTTGTTCATTATCTTCGTTGATAACAACAGAATATGTGAGTTCCCCACAGTCATGAAAAAGTGCTCTACCGCCTGTGATGCGACGAATAACTGCGGTCTCACCCACTTTGGAAAAATCGAGCGCTGACTGCTCTCGCTGGTTCAAACCGAATGTAATCGCACCGGGCCACCAACTGTAAACTCGCAGAAAACATACCCCCGGCCAACAAAAAGCTCGCTTCAGGAGCCATTCATCGAAAGCCATATTGTAGTATGGATCACCGGCATAAGTTGTATAGAACAGGCCATTCCGCATAGATCCCAAGGATAATACCATTCGCCCCGTCAGCCAAGAACTTTGCCCCCCGGCTGCAGACTACATAATAATCGCCAGTTTGCCTATCTGCACGTCACCCTCTTCGGTCTCAACGGTCCAATAGTACAGACCCGAAACGACCGACTGAGTGTTGCGTGTAATCAAGTCCCACGTTTCATGCGATGCTTTCGGGTCGGTCACAGGGACGTCATGTTCAATCTCACGCACCAGATCACCATCAATAGAGAATATCCGAATCGTACATTTTGCCGGCAGATTGGCAAAATGAACCAGCCTCAGTCGGTTCTTGGAGTGATCCGAATCGGGCAGATCCTCGAAACCGAACTGACTATATTCGGCATCAATCCGATATGGGTTTGGAAAAACATATGCCTTCAGCGTCAAGTCGGCCACTTCCTCAATTCCCGCCGTCGGGTAGGCGTTTATCGAACCGAGTGTCACCGATGTCTCCAGCGAAGGAAGCCCCGAGAGAGGCGAGCCATAATCGAAGGCCGTCACATTCACATAATAGGGCACAGTTGGCAGCAAACCATCAATAGTAATTTCATATTCAAAGTACTTGAAATAGCCGTCCTCGGTAAGTTCGTCCGGGTCGGCGTCTTCGGGGATGAAACTGGTCGGGTATGGTTGGTCGGCATATTCGGGTGGTTTTCGGATGGCCGTCGTACCAGTCATTGAGGAGACATTGAAATCTTGAGCCTCAAAGTAAAAAATGGAATCAGAATACAATGGCATTACGAAAGGAGAATTGCGCGAGTACATCAGCGGGTCAAAATCATTCGTATCGCACGACGATCCATACAGACACTGTAAACTATCACGCGTAAACGGTGTCTCCGTCAAGGTGTAACCAGCTCCGCCCGGTCGGCTCTCATCCCAAACCCACTTATTAAAATCCTCCAGATCGTACGATGCAATCAGTGAATATGAGGAAGCCCGCGAGTCTCGAGCGATATAAACCCGATACCCTTCAAAATCAAGATCACCGGAGAAAACATCTCGGGTAGTCTCGCTGCGAAAACCATTGAACCGAACCTTCAACGCCCCTTTCCGAGGATTAACCCACTTTTGGGGAGCCGGTGGAGGCGAAGCCCCCCGGAAATCAGGGACACCATCGCCGGTGATCCAGCATGTGTCCGCAATCGACGGATCGTAATGATACTCCCACTGCACCGGATCAGTGTCTGGAATTGCATACGAATCAACTAACATTGATTCGGCGACACAAACATACATCTCCCCTGGATAGCCATCACTATCGGTATCGACACCGGGGTTGTCATAAATCCACGAAGCCCACCGAGAGCTGGAGCCCAGCGAGTCAAAATTGAGGTTATTGTAGAAGATGTCGGGACGATCGGGAAGATTGTTGCGATTCATAACATCCTGATGGAAATTGATGCCCGCCACATAAGCAAACGAGACCGGTAGGATCTCACCGGGTGAGATATCAAACGGACCAAAAGACAACAGGTATCTCGTATCGAAACCATCGGCAAAGTCGGAAGCCTGATCACCGGGATCAAGCCAGAGGGTATCATTTGCTGTTATACTCGCCGTCCGTGCCTGGTCATAATCGAACTCTTTGTTACGCATAATGTAGTACTTGTTTTCGTCACCCATCGGTGTACCGAGGCCACCTGTTCCATAGTCGCGAAACTCCTCGGGCCATCGCCCCTTGCCACTTTGCTCACGCGGGCCAAAGTCACGACCGGGATTGATATTACTGATCCACCAGTTGAACGACACATCAAGCTCCTCCGCCGGCGTCCGTACAATCCTTGTCGCCGTCACGCTCGGAGCTCGAACGGCCTTACCAAAATCGCCATCATTGTCTGCGATCCAGGCAACATTGACCGAATCAAGATACTCGCAATCAGCGCAATACGCCGGCACGGTGTGGACAAATCCACAGATATCATCCATAAAACCATTAGTATTGCTGCAGTCCCAACAAACATCAGCGTCAACATAAATCCCCATATAGACGCTTTTCAGCCTGCGGTTCCCTATGTTCCTTATCTTATAGTCGAACAACACAATATCCTGCGCGTACGAATATGACCAAGCATACGATGCCTCGTGAATCTCGATATTGAGGGGTCGATGCGGCCGCTGGGATATCACATCGGCCGGAATACCGGCTGTGTAGGTGTCGGTGTAAACCGAGATAATGTCATCCTCGGAGATAGCCCCTTCGTACTCATCTTGCGTAGGATCTATGATAGAACGATGAACCATCTCCCCAAAGGGTGCTTCGTCAGGATACATCTCCCGAATGAATGACCAGGCCTCCGCTCCGGTCGAAACCAGCGTATCCCGTCCAACAATAGCTCCAATCCAGAACGAAGCCGCCCACATATATTGCACCGACGAATTCTTGGGGAACTCACATGAAGGCACCGGCAGGCCCGTGAAATAGTCCTGCGTGGCACCCATCGAGTAACCGGTACCAAATGTCCCGTTATTGTTCACTGCCAGGACGAGCCGACCGATCCGATGTGCCGCCACACCATGAGCCGGTGCACCGACTGCCGAACTTCCTGAACCGCCACCAGACTTTGCTGGAATCCGAGCCTGAACTACCGAGGATAAAACCAGCAGACCAATCACCAAGATAATTTTGCTTTTCATAATTCTCCCAACAACACGCTTCTGCAAAATACCCGCTCCTGCACTAATTCACTGTAAATGACGCCTGCTGCTGGCTACCCGTTCAACTTTTTCTTCCTTGCGCAGACGGCATTGTGTCAACAACTCGCCAAATAACAGGCCGACCCGGAAAGTCACGCAAGAAAAAACCGCAGGCGCAAGCGCCCACGGTTATCAATCTATACTACTGATGTTGACTTCAGGGCCTGAATATCTTAATGAGATGGCCTGATCTGGTTGATATCAATGTCGTACTGCTTGATCTTCAACCGCAATGTCGACTCTGGAATATTGAGCAGCGCGGCAGCATGTTTCTTCACTCCCAGCTTTTCCTGAAGAGCCTTGACGATAAATCTCTTCTCATGTCCAGCCAGGAAATCATATAGAGAGTAGTCGGGATCAAAGACCATCTCCTCGTCATACTGAGCAGTTGGCTGCACCGGGCTTTGGTCATCGACGCGCCCAAACTTGCTGGAAATTGCCTCAACACCGATTTCTTCGCTATCTCCAGAGAGCAACACCAGTTTCTTGACTTCGTTTTCCAACTCGCGGACATTCCCCGGCCAGTCATAAGCTACCAGGAACTTCATAACTTCAGGCGACAATGTTTTGGAGCTATCGCGCAGGAAATGTTGAATCAGGAGTGGAATGTCACTGCGCCGCTCACGTAGCGCCGGTAGCCTGAATGTCAGCGCAGTAAGACGATAGTAAAGGTCTTGACGGAACTGTCCCTCATTCATGGCCTCCTTAAGGTCTCTATTTGTGGCCGAGACAATTCGCACATCGACAGTTATGGAGACAGTATCTCCGAGCCGTACTATCTCTTTGTTTTCCAGGACACGGAGAAGGTTCGCCTGAATACTCAGAGGCATATCGGCGATTTCATCAAGGAAAAACGTGCCGCCGTCAGCTTCCTCAAACAACCCTACCTTATCACGATCGGCGCCGGTGAATGCGCCTCGCCTGTAACCAAAGAGTTCTGATTCCAGAAGCGGCTCCGGTAACGCCGCGCAGTTGACCGAGATGAAACGTTTGTCGCGACGGTCAGAATTGTAATGAATCGCCCTGGCCAGCAGATCTTTGCCGGTGCCGGTCTCACCCTCAATCGACAGCGAGATGCTGGAGTTGACAACCTGACGCACCTGCGCCAGAACATCCAGCATCGCATCGTCGCGCGTGATCATGTTCGGAAAAGCCGCGCTCTCCTGCAGCTCCCTCTTGAGGCGAAGGTTGTCCTCCAACAATCGGTTCTTCTGGACCTCGGCCCACTTGAAGGCCACCAGATCGGAGAAACCAACCGCGAAATTCAATTCTGTCTGACTAAACGGATTCAGCGAGTTGTCCTTGGAAAGTTTCTCTGCATACAGGTAGCTGGTAGTCTCATCACTCATGCGAATCGGGACCACCATAACACTGGCAACCACATCAGGAGAATCGGCAAACAACTCGTTTATGTATGGATCACGCCGACAGTCCAGAATGAGAGTCGGTTTTTTCTTTGATACTTCCTCACCAAGAAGCTGGCCAAACCCATCGGCAAACCGGCGTACCTGCTGAGACGTCAACGAGACAGACGACACGACCGGAAGGTCCTCAAATTCGGGAGAGTAGATAATTGCTCGATCAGCTCCGGTACGTCTTAAAAGAACATTGAGGATTTCCTCAGCACTATTCGACTTGATGTCAGAGTATTCTGCCGGTGTGATCAGATTGCCAAAGGCCTTAAACTCGTTCTCGGAAGATACCGACAAAGCGACGGCCTGTTCGGAGAGAGATTTGAGGAACTTATTGACTGCCCGCACTTTGACTTTGTCGTTAAGACCAGCAAACACTTTTTCGGCGCGATTGAGTCGTTTGAAACCACGCGACAGATTTCCGTGCTGACACGAGAGAACGCCAGCCTGATACTCAGTCTCTGCCATCCAGTAGTCAAGCTTCAGCTTCTTGAAAATCCGATACGCTTCATCGTACAGAAGCAAAATTTTCTCCGACCTCTCGGACCGTTCAAGAGCCTTGATCTCAGCCATAGCCATCAGAGCACGAGCAATATGGTACGGGTCTCCTTCGTTACGAAGTATCTCTACAGCATCACGAATCGCATCCAGAGCTTCAACAAAGTCGCCCCTGGCAGCAAAGACCTGAGCTATCACCCGCTTGGCCAACCCAATTTCGCCTTTTTCTCCGAGCATCAAAGCCACTTCGAGCGCTTTCTGACCGTACTTCATCGCATCGTCGATATTGTCCAGCACCAACTCTGCCTCGGCCAACCGACGACCCGACTGGGAAACCAGTGCCGAGTCCGGTGCCAGCGCCATTCCGCGTTGATAAGCATCGCTGAAATGAGATTTTGCCTTGAAGGCATCGCCCTTCTGGAACGCCAGATCGCCGGCAAACTCCAGATATATAATTTTTTCTCTCTTCAGGCTAAGACGACTGATTATCTCAAGGGCATCATCGAGTCGATGTCCTGCCAGTGTGAACTGACGACGACGGATATGCAACTTACCCAGCGATAGATAATTCGCCACCAAAGACATCTCCTCACCCTGAGCGGCAGCTTTTTCAATAGCCTCGCCCAGTTCCTGCTCCGAGATCGCCCACTCCCCAGTCTGAATTCGAATACGGCCCAAATTACCGATTAACTGAGTCCGCTTGCGCTCATCCTTGCCGACCATCGGTAACGCTTCCTCAAGAAAAGCGACCGCATCCTTGTAGTCGTTTCGAATGAAAGCGATACGAGCCAACTCGTTGAGAGCGTCTATCTGGCCCAAGGAATCAGAAGCCCGCCGGAATGCAGCCAGAGCATCTCGCGCTCTAATATCAGCATTCCTCAGGTCTCCCATTGCCGAATATGCCTTGGAGAGCACCCACTGGACACGACCGTATTGCCGGTTTAACGGTAAGTCGGCGAGATAGCGGGCAGCTTTAAGTCCAAACTCCAAAGCCTGGCGATAATTGGTCTGGAAAAACGACGCTTCCGATCTGAGGGAATGGTAGAGACCATTGTCATGGCCCCGCGATCCAAACTCGCTTTCGGACAACTCGGAAAGTTCAGATATAGCGACCTGATACCTTCTTTGTCGAAATTGTTCCTCAATAGCAAGCAGGCGGTGATCAAAACTTACCTTTGGTGAGGTATAGAGCATAGTTCTTTCTCTTTAGCTGGTTTCTGAACAGCGTGGAGGCGGTTACGGTTCGTACCTAGTCGACGTCTACACGGTCAACCGACAAACCAGCCTTCACCATCTGGGCATTGTTCACATTGTGACACTCCTGCGCTACATCCAACATCCAAAATGTCAGACGCAAGGAAAGGCTCAGGGTAATATCTCCCACCCAATTTTTGTCACCACCCGGATCTGACGCGAACATATCGCGCAAATCACCGTCATTGCTACCGATAACAGTGTCACCAAGCCCGCCGGGATCACCCCTGTCAGCGTCCCAGGGGTTTTCCCCTGAAAACACTGGCGCTGAGGCAAATACAGCCAGGACCAAAGAAATAAACAGCAAAAAGATAAAAGGTTTTGCAGTTCTCATAGCCAATCCTCCTTCATAATAATTCTGGCCAAACAGGGCCAATCAATTCACTATTTCCAATGCATACACCAAATGAAGCGTAGTCAGGCGCAACGCCTTAGCAGATATTGCGCAGACCTTGCCTATTAGAAACTACAAACCAGCCATCCGTTTGTCAAGCAATATCTTACGCGGCGCAACAATTGCGCCACTCGCTCACCAGCTCCCAGAAATAGCCTTCACGCACCGAAATAGCTCGGCTGTCAGATCAGAGTAGAAGCCCAATCTGCTCGACGACTGATTTGGCCGTAATTGACTTCATACACGCCATCTGATCTTCGCCCTTCAGCGGGCAGACATTCTTCACACAGCCGAGACAATCAAGCTGCTCGCATCGGACCAGCCGTTTGCGAGAGGATATCGGTGAGGTCACTTTAGGATCATCAGCCCCAGAGAGAACCACCAACGGGGCTCCCACCGCAGCGGCCAGATGGGCCGGGCCGGAATCGTTGCCTATAAAAACCTCTGCCCGGGAAATAACAGCCGCTGTCTCGCGAAGGTTCGTCTTGCCGGCCAGATTGGCTACTCCACCGGTTCCGGCTACCGATGCGATCTCTTCACCCTCGCGAAAATCATCGGCTGACCCGATCAGCACTATAGAGAATCCTTTGTCTCGGATCAATTCCTTGCAAAGCTCCACATAATTAGCCACCCCCCAGCGCCGCGATTCGGCCACCGCACGAAAGGCGATCACCGCAAACGGCGTTTCTATAGATATCCCAAAACTGGCGAGAATCTCGGTTGCGGCATTTGTGTCGTCATCGTGCAAAAAGAGTTTTGGCTTGGAGTATTCCAAATCCTGCCCGGAGCCTCGTCTGAGAAGATCAAAATAAAGTTCACTCCGATGCGTCGAACTTAGTGGTGCCGGTAGCGGTAGCGGACTGGAGAGGAGGAGCCGACGACCATCAGCAATATATCCGATTCTCCGCCTAACACCGGCCAGCTTGAATCCCGCCGCTGCTCCAAACGATGGCGGCAACACATAGCCAATATCAAACTGGTGCGGCGCTAATATCTCTTTTATCCGAAAAACAGCCAGCGTGCCGTGAACATGACCGGAGGGAATCGGCAGGATATTGTCGACAGCAGCGTTGTTTTCATAGAGACAGGCCAGGTTTTCGGGGACCAGAACACTCACCGAAGAGCCGGGATAGGCCTCTCCGGTTTCGTTGATCATCGGCAGGGCCATGACACAATCGCCCAGATGATTAGGAGTGCGAATGACTATACTGATGGACATCTCAGGTTAACCTTGCACGCCGATGCTGCAGTGTCAATTAGATAATTGAATATTTGCTGCCGTCTTGTGGTCAGATTGCCCGGTAGTACTACAATTTCCAACGCCGATGCGTCCACATCCACTGATCGGGGTACTGCCGAATCCAGTTCTCGAAAAATCGAGTGTAGGCGATCGTCATCTGGCGCACATCGGCCTCATCGTCACCCGATTCCGGCGAGTAGATCAGGTCCCCGACGATGACTGTGTGGCGATCATATCGCTCTCGACGGAGCAGTATCGGTGCCAGAGGAACCCCGGCCCGAGCCGCAAAGAGGGCTGGCCCTCGCGATGCGGTCGCTTTGCGACCAAGGAAATCAATCACCAGACCACCGGTAGGGTCATGCTGGTCGGCAACCAGACCAACAATGTGTCCGGCCCGGAGCGCCTTGAAAACACCACGCAGGCTACTCTTCAGTGGGATTATGCCGACGCCCATTTCTTTTCTGAAGCCGATCAGCATTTGGTCGACCATCTTATTGTGCTGAGTTCCAACCAGAAAATCGGTCGGATACCCCAGCGTCGCCACCCAACAGCCCAGAAGCTCCCAGTTACCAAAATGAGCGGTAACACAAACCACTCCTTTACCCTCCGCGGCAGCCTGCTGCAAAGGTTTGCCATCACCAAACGTAATCCGGCGGGCACCCTCAATACCGGTGTTCTTGAAACGCGCAAACTCGACTGTCGTGCGGGCAATGTTGCAGAAAACCTCTTTGGTGATCCGGGCGATGTCAGCTTCGGAGAGTTGGTCACCCAGAGCTTGCTGTAGATTGTCGATCGCTATCCGTCGGCGCGAAGTCGCCAGCGTGTGAGCTATCGACCCCAACCCCGCACCCAGACGGTCAGCCATCCTGGCTGACAGCAGTTGTGCCAACCGAGTGCCGGAAAGAACCGCCAGGTATTCAATGTAGTGGCTCAGTTTTGCCATGGCTTGTCTTCATCGTCGATCTGTTCGGGGTCGTCCGGGTTGCCGTAGTCGAAATCGGTCGAGTGCAGTTTTTCGTCCTCTTCCCACCGACGGTAATACCGCGCCCGTCGCTTAAACTGTAGAATGGCACCGATAATTACAATCAGAGCCAGGGCTAACCAAAAATACATAGTATCCTGAAAAAGTGTCAGGGCGTTAAACCGTCGCCCTAAGTATTGTCTAAACTCGTTTTCAAATCCTACACTATTGGAACCGGTAGCTGCTACCAGAGCCTCATCAATTAAGCCCCCGCGCGCTGTTACGTCAAGAAAGATAGTCAGACTCTCCGGGCCGTACTCCTCAAGAATGTAGAACACAGCGAGATAGGACTGAGCATAAGCCACATGTGACTTGCTGCGGCCAAAGGAATTTACGTCTCCAATATCCGAAAGCGGGATGAACTCGCCAAAAACTGCAGCCTTACTTATGGCGAGATTATCCGACCATCCCCACTCCATCGAAACAAGCATGGCCAGCCCCTCGTCAAACCACCGTGGTGCCCGATAATCACCGAGAGCATCGGCCAACGCCAGATGAGAATACTCGTGCTTCAACAGCATTTCCAGCGGTTTGTGGATATTATGGTGATCCGGATTCTTGATCGCCATAAGCCCGCCTTCAGGCAACGCTGCTGCTGCTCCCCAGTCGGGGAAAGAACCATGTACCACTCGGGCGAATGCCTCTCTGCTATCAAGGAGATAAACCGCTGGGCGATAGCTCATAGTATCTCCGAGAAGCTCAATCAACTTACTACGCACATCGTTGAGCACCGAATCAGCAAAATCTATGTAAGTCGAATTATCAAAATGATAGACAAAATGCCTGCGCGTTACCTCCGGACGCTCTGTCCCTACCACCAACCCGCAAGAGAGGATAAGCAATGCCGAGACTACAGCTATGAATCGAAAAAACTTCATAAGAACACCAGACCAGAAAAGTAGCGCGGTCCGCCGCGGCGGACTGTGCTCCCGCGAGGACGTTTCCAGTTTTTTAATGTCAGGAGCACAGGGCTCCTGACCTACTTGACTTGGCTTTACGTCGCCCGTCCTCAACCGCACGTTACTGTAAACTTATAACAAAAACGCTTTTTCAACAACCTACCAGACTAAAATTGTTCAAAGATAACCGAGTGTCCCCCGACCCGCAACTCGGAGGATATGGACTCTTTATCTACTTGTTGTTGAGATCAACCAGATTCTTCAGAGATGCTATTTCACCGAGCGTCAAATGACGCCACTGACCCGGTTTGATTCCACGCGTGGTGATACCGCCAAACTCAACGCGCGTCAAAGACCTGACCGGGTGCCCGACTTTCTTGCAGAGCTGTTTGACCTCCCGCTTGCGCCCCTCGGTCAGAATCAGGCGAATCCGCGATTCCTTGCGATCATGCCCAAGGATACTGACCTGGGCTTTCCCAATCGCTCCGTCATCAAGTTTGATCCCTTTCTCTATCTTCAACTTCTCATCCTCTCCCATCCGACCCAGCACTCTGGCTTCATAGATTTTGGGAACCTGATAGCTGGGATGTGCCAGTCGATATGCCAGATCGCCATCGTTGGTCAGGACCAACACACCGGCGGTATCAAAATCGAGCCGGCCCACCGGATAGACTCGCTCGTCCAAATCTTTGAGGAGGTGTTTGATGGTGCGACGGTGAAACGGATCGTGGAGGGTGGTCATGACGCCACGAGTTTTGTTCAACACTACATAGATTTTGGTGTCGACCGGACTTGCCTCGGTGCCATCAACCTTAACAACGTCGCTTTCCTCGTCAATGATTATGCCCACCTTCTCCACGGTGATATCATTGACAGTAACCCGACCCTCGGCAATCAGCGCATCAGCGCCACGTCGCGAGGTCACGCCACTCAGTGACAGATACTTATTGATCCTGATTCTGGCCATTTACTATACGCTGCAAAACCTTTGCTGTCGCGACAAATTGCTTCGTTAAGTAACCTGACCTCCCGTATCCATATCCACAACAACATCGGATGACTCTCCGTTGCCGTTCCCTCCGGACTGGAACGATTCGTCAGGCTCAATTTCAGAATCATCAGCCCACTCTTCTGTTTCTTCACCTTCATCGTCTGTAGCGTCGTCTATGCGCTCGGCAGTCTCAGTTTCCACTGAGTCAACCAACCGACTTGCGGGATCAAAAGTACCGTCGGCGATATTCAGTTTCACTTCCTCGATAGTTTCCGAACCGATGCTTTTCAGAGTCAGTTCGGTCTGGTTTTTCGGCTCCGACACCGCGACTAACTCCTCGATCTCCGTCATCTTGGGCAGGTCCTCCAGCCGATTAAGACCGAAGAATTTCAGGAATTCACCGGTGGTACCATACTGGAGAGGCTTGCCGACAGTAGTGGCACGGCCTTTGACCGTTACCATATCTTTCTCAAGAAGGTTGTGCAGGACACCATCGGAACTCACTCCCCGAATATGCTCGATCTCCGTCTTGGTCACCGGTTGCCGGTAGGCAACAATAGCCAGTGTCTCAAGTGCCGCTCGTGTTAACCGCATTTTGCGTCGACGGGTGAACAACTCCTCGACATACCCGGAGTATTCCGGCGTAATGTAGAACTGGAAACCGCCGGAGACTTCCCGAATCCGATAGGCTGCACCGACGCTCAGATAGCGATCGTTTAAGTCGGCCACAATTTTCCCAATTCCGGTTGGCGTGGTCTCATCGACAACTTCCGTTATCTTCCTTGCAGGGATCGGGTCCGGCGAAGCCATGATCAACGCTTCTACTATTGAATGATTGTTTCCGTTGTCAGCCATTTATTTTACCACCTGTTGCAAGTTGGTCTCGCGTTCAAAGGTTGTCGGGGAATCCTCGTAGTGCGCCCCGCGATAGATTCTCAATTCAGCAAACGGCACCGACTGCGATATCGACACCCGCCGTGAGCGGGCCAATTCCAATAGAGCGATAAATGTTACCACCGCAATCATTCGTCGCGGCAAATCGGCAAAAAGCTCCGGGAAAGTTGCGGACTCCCGATGCTTCAGATGCTGCAAAATAAAAGCAACTCTGTCTTCGACCGATACTTCTTCAAGATCAACTTCGTGTTTCGTCTCATCCTTTCGCGCCTGGACAACATCACGGAAAGCTGAGAGAAGATCGAAGAACGATGTCGACGGCACCCACTCGGTGGCAATATCGGACTGTTTGATCGGCGGTGGTGGCACGTAGTTGCGCTCCTCCATCAACGCCTTTTCCTTGAGAATATCTCCGGCTTCTTTGTACTTCCGGTACTCCACCAGAGCCATAATCAATTCTTCGCGGGGGTCCATTTCATCAGGATCATTCTCATCGCGAGGGAGCAACAGTCGCGTTTTGATACGGATCAGAGTGGCCGCCATCAGGATAAACTCACCGGCGACCTCCAGGTTGAAGGTCTGCATCATCTCAAGGTATTCCAGATACTGCCGCGTAATTCGGGCAATCGGAATATCGTTGATGTCGATCTCATCCTTCCGGATCAAATACAGAAGAAGGTCCAACGGTCCGTGAAAAACCGACAGGTCAACGCGGTAATCGTTGGAGTCAATCTTGTTGCTGTCGTTCATTATTTCTTAGCCTTTCTATAGTCGGTCTTCATAGCGCGACGAACTCGGTCCATCACACCGGTCGCCCGTTGCCGGGCCCGTTCGGCGCCGGTGGCCAGCACATCCCAGACATAATCGGGCTGCCTGACCAGTTCTGCCCTCTTCTCCCGAACCGGAGCCAGAGCTTCGTTGAGATTGGTAACCAGCCGCATCTTGCAATCAACACACCCAAGCTGACCGCTCTTGCACGGCGGCACGATATCCTCCACCGCACCCGGTGTGTATATCTGATGCAACAGAAAAACCGGACACTCTTCAGGATGACCGGGATCGCCCTTGCGAAGCTTACTGGGGTCGGTATAGAAACTCTTGATGCGTTTTTCAGTCTGCTTGTCGGTGTACTCAAGTGGGATGTGGTTGTCGTACGACTTGGACATCTTCCGATTATCCGCACCAAGTATCAACGGCACCTCGGTGAATAACGCTTCCGGTTCATTAAACGTCTTCTTATAGAGAAAATTGAACCGCTTGGCCAGATCGGCCGCCAGCCATATATGCTTGGCCTGATCCTTACCCACCGGCACCTTGTGAGCGTTGTACAGACAAATATCGGCTGCCTGCAACACCGGGTAGCCGAGGAAACCGTATGAGTCGAGAGTGTCTTTCTTTGCCTGATAGGTGGGCAGACGGGTCAGAGTCGGGACGGTGATCAGCATCGAAAAGATCAGATGCAGTTCGGCATGTTCGGCCACTTCAGATTGGATAAAGATCGCGCATTTTTCCGGATCAAGACCAGCTGCCATGAAATCAATCGCCACCTCAAACACATTAGCCTTGAGCTGTTTAGTGTCTTCATACTCGGCGGTAAGGGCATGCCAGTCAACGATACAACAGTACATCCAGTATTCATCCTGTAGCCGCACCCAGTTACGCAGAGCGCCCTCAAGATTGCCGACATGAAGAGAACCGGTCGGCTGCATCCCTGAAAGGATCGTTTCCTTCTTTTTTGCGGAAGATCCGTTATCTGTTATAGTTTGCTCACTCATAGCATGCCTTAATGGTACCATACCGGCTTCGATGGTAGGCCCGATCGGGCGCAAAATCAAATAAAACTTTCTCCTTTCGACAGGCACGCCTGGTTCAGGCACGCCTGATTTGGATCCGTTTGGTTTAGCAGGTTGTTGAAAAAGCGTTCTTGCTATAAGTTTACTGTAACGTGCGGTTGAGGACGGGCTGACATAAAGCCGCCCTCTACGTGGGACGACAGCCCCTCATCGTGTAGCGGCGGGCCTTGTGTCCGCCATCATAGCACCACCATAAGGAGTTTTTCAACAGCCTGTTAGACTGTTCGTCTCACACTCAACTGCTTTGAATTTGCTTAAACCAGGCGTGCCTGCTTAAATCAGGCTTGCCTGCCTGAGCCAAGTGTGCCTGAGCCAGGTGTGCCTGAGCCAAGTGTGCTTGTTAGGTGGTAGCGCCGCCGAAACGGGAATCCATAAACAGATACGGATGCCATTGCGGGGCGACTTCGGAGTCGCGTTGCAGGAACATTATATATGAAGGTGGTGTTGGTTTCTTCAGCAATTTCATCCCCGCCTGCTCGGCGGTGCGATCACCCTTGCTATTATTGCACCGGGCACAAGCACACACCAGATTGTCCCATCGTTCGCTGCCACCCATCGTCTTGGGCACCACATGGTCAACCGTCATAGGGCCTTTCGTGGAGCCACAATACTGGCAACGGTTACGATCGCGGATAATTACATTCTTGCGGGTGAGCATGATCTTCTTAAACGGCACCCGTCGATACTGCTGCAATCGTACCACCGATGGTAGATCGAAACTACGGTCAACTGTTCGTATCTTCAGGCCGTTAGCCGTAGCAATCATCTCGGCTTTCCCCTGAAAGAGAAGCACAATTGCCCGCCGCGCCGCACAGAGGGTCAGCGGTTCGTAATTCTGATTCAGGAGCAAGACTCGCTTATTGATTACCGACTGATACATCCTCAACCTCTAGGCCTGCGGCCCAATTCAATTGGTGACGGGCGACCTCGGCCATAATCGGGCCGATACTATCGTCCCCGCACCGGAAGTAATTCGCATGACCACACACCGACGGAGTTCACATCCCCGCACGGCGCATCTAAATCTACTCAAAAGGCCATCTGCCCTTTGCATTCTATAAATGACAAGATTATTGATAAGAACGAAAGTGTCAACCGAATTCTGAACAGCGCGGCGACCTGGTGATCAAGGACCAGTTCACCACCCACACCTATACGTTACATGACGGCCGGGTAGTGTACTCAAAGGGCAACGACCATGTTATCGACGCTTTGCTGGTGCGGGAACAGGCCAACTTCGACCAGGTGGGCAAGGAGACCTTATCCCTGATACCTGTCTTGACCGACCCGGTGTTTATCTGTAACCCTCACATTTGCTCAACCAATTCGCTCATGACACCAAGAAAGTCGGTATCATAGTCCTCGTCTACATGATTAGAGTTCCAGAGCCCTGATGAACGAATCTTCTCTTTGCAGCAGAAGTTGCCGAGCCAATTCGAAGAGGGTGGGTCAATTTGTAGCTCGACAGCTTTCTTGTGATTGCTCAACAATGTGATTGAATTCCGTTCGATATAAGCCCTTATGCTGCTCGGCGAGGGAGCGTCCTCTGCTTGAATCCATAGAAATGGCATGCTTCTGATATGCTTGCTAACGAGGCATTCGATAGGATGCTCCTTCTCACGAATCTCCCCCGAGAAGGAACCACGTTGTCCCCATGTCGGGCAACTAAGCCCATCACGCTTCAGTATTGCAAGGCCAACAAGAAGCCTGAATACTGACCCTCTGTGGTTACCTCCACCTGTTGATAGAGTTCCGCGATGATTTACCAGACGCTTCCAAAGAGTCGTCTTGGAACCTCTTGAAACGGCGTGTGTCCCAACACGCACTACTCGAAGTCCCGCTCCTGATTGGCACCGTTGTTCTCCTGTTTCAAGAAAGAAATAAACGCCTTGCTTGGGCCAACTCATTCGACCGGTGCAATCGTTCAGCGTGCGGGGGCCAGCGAGTCGCTTGTCCAAGGAAGAAAGTATTTCATAGAACTGCCTGGCATCGTTTGTTCTATCCATTACTGTCTAATCCCTGGTTAAGCCATTGAAGCTGCTTACCAAACCCAAGTCCTTCCATCGGGACCTCGACATGACGACACATCTCCGAAAGCTCTTCGTGCAGGAATTCCCTGTACCGCTTGCCTGCCAGAATCACGATGATGTCAGCTTGTTTGACTAAACTTGTTAGACTGCCGAGGACTTGCTTAGACCAGATCTGGCGTTCTTTTTTTCTCATTCTGTTAAGCGTCTTTTCATATGGTGCGATTACATCGTTTGGGCAAAGCAATCCGTGCTTCGCTGACAATATGAACCATGAAGTTCCCCCTGTTTAGTGGACACATGAAGAAGCCATGATATATTGGTTTCAGGAGGTGTCCGAATGTCAAGAGATCAAAGTCGTCGTCAGTTCG
>DAOWIM010000135.1 GCA_030640905.1 bacterium | reverse complement strand
GGAGATGATCGGGCTGGTAAATCTGGTTGTTGGCGAGTTGGTCGTTCCGGAGTTGATACAGAACGAGGCATCGCCGGAGCGGATTGCTGATGAACTGGAGATGTATTGGCAGGATCAATCCCTCTATGAAAAAGTTCGGACAAAGCTGAACACTGTTCCCGGTCGGCTGGGGGGAGAGGGTGCCTCGGTGCGCGCAGCCGAATTGATCGGCAGGTATTTATGATATTGCTTTATCGGATAGTGACATTTGTGATCTACGCTATCGTCTATCCTTATGGACGATGGCGGGCATGGCGCGGCGATGCTTTGTGGCAGGGTCGTCTCGGTCTGATCGCGCCCCATGATCGCACCGACATCTGGCTGCACGCCGCTTCGGTGGGGGAGATTCGAGTAATCAGCTATCTGGTGGCCTGTCTCTATAGTAAGCGACCGGACGTTTCGATACATGTTACTGCAATGACACGAGCCGGGTACCGCACGGCGCTGGCAACGATGAACGAGCGTACCACGATTACTTACTTTCCGCTTGATGTCCTCCCGGTGGTTAGCAAGACTCTCAGCAGAATTAATCCGTCGTTGATAGGATTCGCCGAAACTGAAATCTGGCCCAATCTCGTGCTGGCAGCCTGTCGACGGTATGTTCCAATAGTGCTGATCAACGGTCGCATGTCAGAGAAAGCGATGGGGAGGTATCGTCTTATGCGATCAACGATGCGAAAGCTGCTGAACTGTTACGACCGATTTTTCTTCAAGACCGAGCAGGACGCCGGTCGGTACGAACAGTTTCTGTCGGTGGATAAGAAATCTATCTGCACGGTGGCGGGCGACATGAAATTCGATGCGCCCGTCAGGTGCAAGACGCCGGAGTTGGTTGGTGCCATCCGCGAAGAGCTTGGCGTGAATCTGGATTCATTTGTGATGGTGGCCGGTTCCACTCGGCCCGGCGAAGAGACAGCGCTGGCTTCAATCTACGCGCACCTCTCGCAGAAGATAGAGAATCTGGTGATGGTAATTGCTCCGCGTCACCTGGACCGCCTTTCCGAGATCAAGACGATGCTGGCCGAAAAGAATATCGACTGTTCAATCTTCGGCGAACCTGATCCGCAGGGCATAATTCTGGTTGATCGGATGGGGTTGCTAAGTGATCTCTATTTGGCCGCCGACCTTGCTTTTGTTGGTGGCACGCTGGTCGATATCGGTGGACACAACTTGCTTGAACCGGTATGGAACGGGACGCCGGTCTTGTTTGGTTCTTCGACGTACAACGTAACGGAAGCAGCCGACTACATTGTCTCCGGCAACTTCGGGCGACAGGTCAAATCGGTCGAAGATTTGGAAACGGCTATCGAAGCTGTGCGGACGGGTAAACTGACCCACAATATTAAGACCGACAACGTCGGGGCCACCACTCCAACGACCATTGCGGCGGACTACATGCTGGCGAGGATTTCCGATGCCTGAGAGAATCTGGAAAAAGATATTAAATCGCCCCAAAGGGTCGCTGTTGGCTCTGGCGTTTCTTGTGTTGTGGCCGCTGTCGCTAATCTATCGACTGGTCGTCCGGTTGAATCGTTCTCGGCAAACGCAGGAACGGGTGCGGGTGAGCTCTCCGGTTATCTCGGTCGGCAACATATCGGTCGGTGGTAGCGGCAAGACACCAATTGTCGGTTTCCTCGCAGATTTTCTTGAAAAGGAACAATTGAAAATCGGGATAGCGTCCTCAGGCTATGGCCGCGGTGCAACCGGTTCAGTTCTGGCCCGAGGTTATGAGATTCAGAAGATGACCGCCGAGGTTGTTGGTGATGAAGTCAGCCTGTTGGCCGATTTTCTGCCGTCTGTTCTGTTCTCGGTTGACAACTCCAAATCGGTGGCGGCCCGGGTGCTGGATGAGTCGGGCGAAGTCGATCTGATTATTGTCGATGATGGCTTTCAGCACCGCTACCTGCACCGTGATCTTGACATTGTGACATTCGATGCGGCTGTCGAAGAGCGGCAGCTTCGTATCTTCCCGTGCGGTGTTCTTCGTGAACCGTTCAGTGCGCTTGCCGATGCCGGGGTGATTATCGTCACCCGGTCCGACTTTGCCCGAGATATCACCAAGCTCGATAGTCGGCTGCGTCGATACAATTCCGAGGCTGCTATTTATCACGCGCGGTTCGGTTTTGAGGAACTGGTTGGGCACAACGAACGGCGACCAGTCAAATACCTCGAAGATCGTTCCGTTTTCCTCTTTGCCGGGATTGGCAATTTCCGACCTTTTGAGAAGCAGGTCTCGGCGATATGTGCCGACCTTGATTGTGCTGTCGAGTTGAGCGACCACCAGAAGTACGACCAATTACAACTGCAGCAACTGAAAGAACAGGCCGACCGTTTCGATTCCGATCTGATTATTACTACCGCCAAAGACTGGGTCAAGATCGGCGACTTTGATTTTGGCCGCGAAATATATTACCTTGTTCAATCAATTGATCTTGATCCGGGCGAAGAGAAGTTGGTAAAATTCATCAAAGACCTTATCGACCGGCGAGGATAGTTATCTGATGGAAAAGCGCTTTGACTTTATTGTAGCAGGCAGCGGCATCGCCGGGCTGTTCTATGTTCTTCAGGTTCTGCGCAGTCAACCGGAAGCTCGGATAGCTATTGTTACCAAAAAGGCCGAAACCGACACCAGCACCAATCGCGCTCAGGGTGGAATCGCGGCCGTTCTCTCTGGTACAGATTCATTTGAAAAGCATGTCGAGGACACCCTTCGTGTTGGTGGGGAACTGTGCAACCGGGAAGTTGTTGAGCAGGTCGTCCGGGGAGGTCCGGCTGTCATCAGGGAGCTAATTGACTTCGGTGTCAGATTCACACAGGAGAACGGCCACTTTCAGCTTGGACGCGAGGGCGGCCATTCGGAAAATAGGGTTGTCCATGCCGAAGACCTGACCGGGCGGGAGATTGAACGTGCCCTGTTAGAGGCCTGTCATAGTCATTCCAATATCGAAATCTTCCGCAACCATGCGGTGATTGATCTCATCACCTACCCCGATAGCGGGCATGAAGTCTGCGGCGGGGCATTTGTCTTTAGTGAGCGCGAGAGAACTATCGACACGTTCTACGCACCTGTTTCCCTGCTGGCGACCGGCGGAATGGGGCAGATATACCAGTTTAACACCAATCCGACCATTGCCACCGGCGACGGCGTTGCTGTTGCCTGGCGAGCCGGTGTAGCGGTGGCCAACCTTGAGTTTATCCAGTTTCACCCTACCACGCTCTACAGCCCCGGTCGCTGGCCGTTTTTGATATCGGAGGCATTACGGGGAGAGGGTGGTCGAT
>DAOWIM010000069.1 GCA_030640905.1 bacterium | reverse complement strand
TTGGGTGTAATAACTTCCCCATAGATCGATGCTTCTCGAGCCAGATCGACTCGACCCGACATGGTGGCGATATCGCCTCGAACGACCGCTCCCGGTCCGACATAAACATCACCAAGCAACGACACGACATCCCGGTTGACCTCTCCATATATCTCAATGTCTCCGGCAACACTGAAAACCGCGCCGCGGACAAATTCGTCCTCGGCCACCGTGATACCTTCGGTTGCCGATATGCGATTGCCGACTTTGAACCGTCGTATCAACGAGCCGGATGTTCCCCTGGTGTTGGCTGTGATCGAAACACGCTCGCTGGAACCGATAACACGGAGGTCAGATATGCGGCTGAACTCAAGCGATGATCCATCCGGCAGCACCAGTCCATCCTGATCGAATACCACCTCGGTTCCTGCGTAAACTCTGCCCTCGCGTACTTCAAGACTGCTAGCCCTGTAAGTATTACTTGTTTCTTCTTCGCCATCGTACGCGGTGATACTGATGTCGCCCTTTTTGAGAACAATCTTGAATAACTTCTGCTTGTTGTTGCGTTTGTATTCTTTGTAGGTAACCGGTTCTTCAGCTAATAACGAACCGACACAAAACGCAAACAATAGACCAACAACGGTAATGATCGAACGTATCATAATCTGAGACTCCTCTGTTTTTCAGAACTATAAAACAAATGGCGTGCCAACAAGTCAAGTTGTGAATAGCAGGCAACTTAGCTGTGCGAGTAAGCTCTCTGGCGTGTGTTGTTTACACGCTCGGCCCAATTATCGGTCATGACCCTTTCAGACCATATTCCTTGATCTTGCGGGAAAGATTACCTCGATCCACACCCAGCAGACGAGCAGCTTCGGCGATGTTACCTTCGCAGGCAGTCAGGGCGTTGCTGATAGTCAGCCGTTCAAAGATTCGAAGCTTTTCGGTGAGACTACCGGCGTCGGCATCTGTTGGGGTGATAGACGAAGGACCATCGAGCCGGGCCACGGCATCGGTAAACTGTATGGTCTGTTCACGACTGAGAATGCACAACCGTTCGATATGGTTTTTCAATTGGCGAACGTTACCGGGATACTCCAGCGTACAGAGATAGGCGAGGGCATCAGGGGAGAGGGTGGTTTTTCCCGAGGGATCGAACCGCTTCAGAAATTCACCGACCAGAAGGGGGATGTCTTCGGTCCGTTCGCGCAGCGGTGGCACTCTAAGAGAAAAGACGGAGATTCGGTAGTATAGGTCTTCACGAAAATGACCATCACTCACCAGTTTCTGCAGGTTGCGGTTGGTGGCGGCGATGACGCGAACATCGACTTGTTTTCGAGCCGAATCTCCCAGCGTCTCAACCTCACCGGTCTCCAGAACGCGCAGAAGTTTTGCCTGACACGATGCAGGAAGGTCGCCGATTTCATCGAGGAAAATAGTCCCGTTATCAGCCAGCATGAATTTCCCCGGATGATCTTTGACCGCACCGGTGAAGGAGCCTCGTTTGTGGCCAAACAGCTCTGACTCAAACAGCGTTTCAGGGATTCCGGGGCAGTTTACTTTTACGAAAGGCTTGTCGCGTCGTTTGCTTTGCAAGTAGAGTCTTGCAGCGATCAGTTCCTTGCCGGTACCGTTCTCTCCTTCGACAAGCACGGTCGTATCGGTCGGGGCCACTTGGGCAATCGTTGCCAAAAGCTCCCTGATCGGAGGAGAGTCACCGACAATGTTCGACCCGGCGTCGATCTGATCAACCATGACGAGTCGTTGCCGTTGCGCCTCGGCCAACCTGAGGGCGGCCTGCACCGATGCTATCAGTTTTTCAGGAGGTACAGGTTTTTCCAGATAGTCACAGGCTCCGAGTTTGATAGCCTCAAGGGCGGTGTTGATTTCTCCCTGCCCGGAGATAACGAGTACGACCGGACTGTGTGCGGTGCCACTTAGTCGCTTGAGAAAATCAATACCTGATTGGCCCGGCAGGTTGAGATCAAGAAGGATCAGGGCGGGGTCACTCGTCTGGCAGAAAGTCGCGGCATCCTCAGCCGTTCCGACCGTGTCAGACTTCAACCCGTGATCGGCCAGGAGTGATGAAAAAGATCGGGCGATGTTTGGTTCGTCATCGACAATCAGTATCTTATGTAGCATCGTTCTCTCCCGATGATAGCGGCAAGACAATCGTAACGCGACATCCTTTTCCCGGTTCGGTCTCGATATCCAGCGAGCCGCCATGTTCGTTTACAACTTTCTCTACGACCGCCAGGCCGATTCCGTTGCCGGTTTCTTTGGTCGTAAAGTACGGCATCCGTGCCGCCTTCAGCGTTTCTTTATCCATGCCGGTACCTTCGTCGTCGATAACGATACTGACGCTGCCTTCGTTGCTGCGCAAGCCGAGAGTGATTCGCCCACCCGGTGATGAAGCCTCAATGGCATTCTTCAATAGATTGTGAATGGCTTCGCGGAAGTAGGTAGCGTCAATTGATACGTGGCACGGTTCGGTCGGCAGGTCGAGATCGAAGTCATGGGCCGCCAGTTGGTCGGCGTAGAGTGACGAT
>DAOWIM010000183.1 GCA_030640905.1 bacterium | reverse complement strand
GATTTTTCCCGCCAGTTTGAGGTAGATCGCATCTCTGTTAGATTACACCCTTTTGAACCGCCTGACAAATTCTCAGACTTCCCAGACCGGTACCCGGAAGCCAACATCTCAATTGAGAAACAGGGCGAACGAAAACTGAACGATAGTATCAGCGAGGCTGGAGTGGTTGTCGGTATCAGCAGCATGGCTCTGATGATCGCTCATATCCTCGGAAAAGAGACCGTCTCGTACATACCGACCGATGAACGATGCGCCTTGCCGCTTCCGCCGCAAAACTGTATTGGCAACCTTGATCAATTGAAAAATATCGGGAGGTCTCCTGTTGAGTCTTCCCAACATGGTCCGGTCTTTTATCAGGAACCGGAGATAATGGATGTACTCAAATCGATAGGATCGAATAAGAATGAAAATCGTCGCCACGATCGAAGCCCGGATGACTTCGAACCGACTACCCGGCAAGGTACTGCTCCCGTTTCGGGGCAAACCGTCGCTGGAACTGATGATTGAGCGTGTTAGCCGCGCTCGATATATCGATGAAATAGTTGTCGCCACGACTGTAAACAAAGCAGATGATCCAATTGTTGATCTCTGCGAGAAGATTGGCGTCAGTCACTTCCGGGGGAGCGAATATGATGTCCTCACCCGGGTTCTCGGTGCCGCCAGATCAGTAAATGCTGACTTCATATGCGAACTGACCGGCGACTGTCCGCTTATCGATCCACTGATCATCGACGATGTGATAATCTCGCATCTTTCAGGAAATTTTGACTACACATCCAACAGCCTCTGGCGGCCATCGTTTCCAGTAGGTATGGATACACAGGTTTTTGCAACCGATGTACTGAAGCGCGTTTCGGAACTTACCGATGATCCAATCGATCGCGTCCACGTCTCGTATTTCATCTACAGCAACCCGAGACTGTTTCGACTCAACGGCATTACTGCCGACCCGCAGGTATTCGGTCCGGATATCAGAATCACACTCGACACGGCTGAGGACTACGAACTAATCGGGAAAGTCATTGACGCCCTTCATCGGGATGGCGAGATGTTCTATGCAAAAGATATCGTCGCCTGGTTTCGGGAGAATCCGGAAATGCTGCAAATCAACAAGCATATCAAACAGAAAGCGGCCGAGGAAGGATGAGCAAGAAGTATCGAGCCGCGATCTTTGGGTGCGGTATGATCGGTGGTCTGGCCGACTCACCCGGCGACCGGAAAATCATTACTCATGCTCATGCTTTTCAACAGAGCGATCAATGCACTCTGGTTGCCTGCTGCGACACAAAATTGGATAATCTCGAAAGCTTCAAGCAACGATGGGGTGGTTCGGTTCGATCATTCTCCGACTACCACGATTTGATAAGTAACGAACAATTCGAAATCGCCTCGGTAGCCACCGATACGGCCACGCACGCAGCAATCCTGAAGGAGCTTTTGGCTCTGGACGGCGTCAAGCTCATCATTTGCGAAAAGCCGATTGTTGCTGACTTTGAACAGTTGCGGGAGATAGAGGATATTCTCAGCAAGCATCAAGAGAAGACAGTGCTGGTCAATTTTTCCAGAAGGTATAATCCCGGTTTTGGTAAGCTGGCCGAGACGGTATCTTCCGGCGCTCTAGGTCGGCCCGAGTATTTCTCCGGTGTGTTCTCCAAGGGTTTGTATCACAACGGTTGCCATGTGTTGGAGTTGCTGGAGTGGTTTTTTGGCCCTGTCGCAGAAGTTACGGTCAATGCGAATACTTTGTTTGACGGTGACAGCTACGGTTGTTACTATCTGGAGATGGAGCGGTGTGCCGGAGTTCTGGCTAACAGCCGAGGTGATGAGTTCTCGATTTTTGAGATGGACATGCTTTTCCAGCATGGACGTATTCGCATCGCTGAGTCAGGTCACCGCCTTCAAATAGACAAGCCAGAGGAATCTGAACTGTATGAAGGCTACCGGATGCTTTCCGATGTTCACCGGTTGGAAGACAGCTTGCCCCAGTCGATGGCTCATGTTCTGCAGTATGGATGCGATGCGCTTGAGGAAAAGAAATCAGACGCCGGAGATATACTGGCGGCCCATCTGGCCTTGTCGGGACGATTACTCCGGTTGCGCGACAGGCTGGCGGCAGGAGAGACGAAGATTAGATTTGACCGGACATAGAGGACTAATGATATGAGCGTACTGGCGATAAACGGCGGCACTAAAGTTCGAGAAAAACCATTCCCGGCATACAGTGTGATCGGTGAGGAAGAGAAACAGGCGGTGATGGAAGTTCTCGATTCGGGTGTGCTGTCGCGTTATCTCGGCTGCTGGCACGATGATTTTTATGGCGGCCCCAAAGTCCGGCAGCTTGAAAAAGAATGGGCTGACTATGTCGGAGTCAAGCACGCCATAACCGTCAATTCCTGCACCTCCGGGTTGTATTGTGCCGTCGGCGCCACTGGCGTCGGACCCGGTGATGAGGTCATAGTCTCTCCCTATACGATGTCTGCCTCGGCGGTCGCTCCGTTAATTTACAACGCCGTTCCCGTTTTTGCCGATATCGAGCCTGACTATTACTGTCTTGATCCAGCTTCGGTGGAGGCATGTATTACCGAAAGAACGCGGGTCATTATTGTCGTTGATTTGTTCGGGCATCCGTTTGATCACGAAGCGATAATGTCAATAGCGCGCAAACACAACTTGATTGTGATTGAGGACTGTGCCCAGGCGCCGGGTGCCGGTGCCAATGGACGGATGACCGGGACGCTTGGTGATATCGGCGTTTTCTCATTGAATTATCACAAGCATATACATACAGGCGAAGGGGGCGTTATTGTTACCGATGATGACGCGCTCGCTGAGAGAATGCGTCTCATCCGCAATCACGCTGAAGCTGTTGTCGAGGCAAAAGGGGTAACCGATCTGAACAACATGATCGGTTTCAACTATCGGATGACAGAAATCGAGGCGGCCATTGGTTCGTGCCAATTAAGAAAACTTGATGGCCTTCTCAGCGATCGGCAACAAAACTGTGCTCATCTCAACGAGAGACTGAACGCAATACCGGCAATAACACCTCCTGACATCCGCGACGGCTGCACGCATTCCTTCTACGTTCATGCTCTTAAGTTTGATTCTGAGATAGCCGGTGTTAGTCGGGACGATTATATCAACGCTGTCAGGGCGGAGTTGCCGGTTACCGAACTGCGCGAGAAGGAGGGAGTTCTTCTTGCCTGCGGATATGCGCGACCGCTGTACCTTCAGCCGATGTACCAGAAGAAAATTGCGTATGGTCCCGATGGGTTCCCTTTTGTGGGGCCACATTACACCGGCAAGGTCAACTATGAACGCGGTATTTGTCCTGTAGCCGAGCGGATGCATTTTCAGGAGCTTTTCACCCACGAACTGATGCGCCCTCCGATTACATCGGAAGATATTGACGATATCATCGAAGCATTTACAAAGGTGTGGGAGAACCGAAACGAACTTACCAGCGTCCCGACGGTCAGTACATGAACAGCGCTGGATGACGTGGAGGAGACATGAACAGGAAAAAGAAACTTTATCGTAGTATACAGAGGATATATGGCAATTGATGATCAGGGTCGTGCCAATCGAAGACCCAATGTTTTCCTATCGGGCGAAGTGGTTGACCTCGTTGTCCTGACCGAAGAGGATGTACTCAATTCAGGTTGGTACGACTGGTTCAACGATGAGGTCATATGCCGCAAACTCCAGAAGCATTATTTCCCGAACACGAGAGAAATGCAGATGGAGTTCTTTCGGCAGATGAATGCTGATCAGAGCAAGATTCAGCTGGGGATAAAGCCCAAAGACGACGACACGCTGGTTGGCGTTATCAGTTTGCAGAGTATCAACTTGATCAACCGCAACGCTGAGTTGGCGATGGTGATGGCTGCCTCTGAAGATGACTCCCGGCAGTTGATCTACTCGCTTGATTCAACACGTCTGATTCTTGAACACGGATTTTTCACGCTCAATCTTCATCGTATCTACGCCGGTGCGCTGGCTCTGTTGAAACCGTGGCTTGAGATTTTAAAATCAAAATTTGGTTTCCGCGATGAAGGTGTGATGTATGAACACGCCTTTAAGGACAACGAGTACGTTGATGCTTACCGTGTTGGTCTGTTGAAGTCTGATTTCAAACAAACTCTCCGGAAGCATCCGAAGAAACAGAATTAGATAGCTCTCTCTGTGCTTAAGACCAGTATACTCAGCCTGACCCTTCGTGGCCTGACGCTCATCAGCAAGTTTGTCCTGCTGCTTTTTATTGCCCGTTTTCTGACCCCCGATGAACTCGGTATCTGGGGTCTAATGAATGTCACCATTGCCATGTCCCTCCTTTTTCTGGGGCTGGATTTCTACATCTTCAACACGCGCGAGATTCTCTCAATGGATGTGATTGATCGTGTACCGATGATCCGGGACCAGATTGTTTTTCACAGTCTCGTCTATCTGGTGGCCTTGCCTCTTTTGCTGGGTGTCTTTTTCATCAAGTTGATTGCGTGGAAGTATGTCGGTTGGTTCTATGGGTTGTTGATTCTTGAGCATATTTCGCAGGAATCATATCGCCTGCTAATTACACTTTCGCGACCAACCGTGGCAAATTGTGCTTTGTTCCTGCGCAGCGGCATCTGGGTCTTTGCGGCTATCGGAGCGGCCTACTATTCTGAGAATCTCCGGTCGTTGACGACATTCTGGTCGTTGTGGATTGTCGGCGTTGTTGTCAGTATCGGGCTTTCGATATACGTGCTCAGACACATGCCCTGGCGTGACGGGCTCAGCAAACCGATAGATTGGGATTGGTTGAAAAAAGGAGTCCGTGTAGCGTTACCTTTCTTTATGGCAACGATGTCGTTCATGGGAATACAGTTTGCGGATCGTTACTTTCTGCAATACTTCTGGGGCGAGGCCACAGTAGGTATCTATACGTTCTATGCCAACATCACCAACACTATCCATACGTTTATTGTAACCGGTATTGTAATGATCATTTATCCGCGCCTGGTGGAAGCCTACCAGAAGAAAGAGTTCGACAGGTATAAATCTCTGATGAGAACCATGAGCTTCGGCATTGTCGGGGGACTGATAGTTCTGGTACCGATAGCCGCCCTGCTGATTGACCCGGTCCTTGAGTTGGTCGGAAAGCAAGTCTATGCCGAGCAATCCTCAATTTTCACGATCATGTTGGGAACAATAACGATCCTATGTCTGTCCTACATTCCCCACTACGCTCTTTTTGTCAGGCATCGTGACCGAACGATCATTATCAGCACTATCATCGCGCTGGTTGTAGCAATGGTGGCCAACGGTATTTTAGTCCCAAAATATGGTCTTACCGGAGCTGCCTACGCAGCTTTTTTCTCTATGGCAACTTTGTTTGTTATCAAACTGTCTGTTATTGCGTCGGGGAGACATCGATCCGCCGATGGGACCGAAGTAGATAGATCTGCGAGACAGCAGTCCCAATAATCATGACAGCTTGTTTTTGTTGGCCATTGGCGAGGATGTGCCGGACATTGATCAGATGAAGAAATCGCGAGCTAGTCTGTTTGTTATTCATACTCCGTTTCAACGGTTGATAGTTCACCACATGGTGCGTTCGATGCCTGAGTTCTGTGAATCAGACAACTACCTTGTTCTTGATATGGATACCGCCGGACTGAAAATCGAAAATGAGCTATGGAAAAAGGTGATTCCACTCAAGCCGCCGGTTGGCCGTTATCGACTTGGATGGGGGGGAGATTGCAGGCGCGCCTGCCGAATAGTTACCGATATTCTCAAAGAGTATGAGTCGGGCAGCCTGTTTATCACCGATGTTCTCTGGCCGCTGGGCAATGCTCTGTATGGACTGATGCGAAAGCAAACAGATCGATGTTATTTGCTCTGCAATTTTCCGGATGGCTTTGGCAATCTGTTTCTCAAGTATCCGAGCCTGAAACGGAAGATACGTAATCTCATCAAGGTCTGTGTCGGGATGGCTGGTGGTCTGCCATACTACATCCTTCGTGGTGATATCGCTGGAATCGAGGACTCAGACAAGGTCTATTCTCTCCTGCCCTCGGCGATGCCAGACACGATTGAAGCCGAGATCGTCGGTATTCCCAAGCTGCAAATTTCCGAATCGAATGTCGTTCCTCAGAGCGCTCTGTTCCTTGGGCAGCCGTACGATTATGTTATGTCCGATGAAGACTATCACGACCTCGCCACTCGTGCGGCAGACTACGCCGCCGGCTTGGGATATGAGAATCTTTTCTATAAGTCGCATCATTTCGCCAAATCTGATATTGAGAAGGATATCTTCGCGAATCGAGGTTTTGAGATTCTTGATGACCGCAGGCCAATTGAAGAGGTATTTCTGGCTCGTCAGATGTCGTGCGTTCTTTCCTACAATAGCTCAGCTCTGGTGAATCTGAAGATACTGATGGGTGACCAGATTCGCTGCATATCGACCATTAATGCTCTGGCCACCAGCTATACAGTCGAGGGCAAAGAGGCGTATGATGAGACCCTGCGCGTGTTCCAGCTCTGCGATATTGAGATGGTCGACTAGTCTGGACCTGGCTTTTTCAGGAGCAGTTAGCTGCCTGTATTTATCACCAGCTTGCTTGGCCTAAAAGTAGCTTGCTACCTGCCTGCCTGCATGACTCAACTCAGGCCGATCCGAGCCGATACAATGAGAAAACATAGGTTCTCAGGAGCGCAACGGATGACGATACTGGTGGCAGGAGATTTGGGAACAATGAGCCGGATAGACGGAGAGCTGTCAAGATGAGCGAGGCAAGGTCAAAAGCCCGGGGGCAAACCAGCGACTACTTTGTGGTCTATGACAGAGTCGAAGGAGATCTCCTTGGCCGCGTACGCAACCTGACGACCGAGGGCACGATGCTTATTGTCGACGAGGCAATTGAGGTGTCCCGCGTATTTGAGTGTCGTATGACTTTGCCGGATATCATTGAAGGGCGTCGGGAATTCTACTTTGATATCGAATGCCGATGGTGTCAGATGAACAAGGAAGCTTGCTGGCACGAAGCCGGATTCCGATTTGTAAATAGTACCGAACAAGGCCGAAAAATAATCGACCGACTGGTGAACGAGTGGATGAAACTGGAAGAATCATCCGATGTTAACCAGTTTGGTCTCTACGGTTAGCTGAGCCGTCTCGCCGGTTCAACCATTCCAATCAATCCCCAATAACGCACCTGTTTCAAATCTCGCTGTTGCGGTCTATTCTGCCATCGGCGTTAAAAACATTGCACCGAGCCTGACCGGACCTTAGTTTCTGGCAAACAGTAGTCTGGGTTGTTCCGAACAGTGTTGAGAACAGCCAGTTGCAGGGAGAATTGTCGGCAGGATTCGGTATGGCAGGAAAGAAAGTCATTGTGATCGGTGGAGGTCCGGCTGGTTTGATTGCCGCCGGGCAGGCGGCTGCATTGGGGGCAGAGACGCTTCTATTGGAGGCAAAACCTCGTGCCGGTCTCAAGCTGGCGATCACCGGCAAAGGTCGATGCAACATTACCAACACCGCCTCCCTGCCCGATTTTGTTGCCCATTTTGGTAAGAACGGGCGGTTCCTGCACCAGGCGTTCCACCGATTTTTCGTTCCCGACTTGATCGCCTTCCTCGGAGAAATCGGTATTGGAACTGTTACCGAACGTGGTGGTCGTGTTTTTCCTGTCGAAGAAGACGCTCAGGTTGTAGTCGAGGCGCTGGTTCGCTGGACCAAAGATCAGGGCGTAACGATCAGCAACAGGTCATCGGTGGAGAAGTTATTGATTGAACAGGGGACCCTTCGCGGAGTGAGAGTTGGCGAGCGTGATATCATGGCCGATGCTGTGATCGTGGCCACCGGCGGAGTGTCCTACCCTGCGACCGGATCAACAGGCGACGGCTACCGATTCGCTGCCGCTGCCGGGCACCAGATCATTCCAGTTCGTCCGGCGTTGATTCCACTGGAGACATCGGGAGACGTTGCTCTTCGTCTGCAGGGACTCAGTCTGAAAAACGTCGCCATCAGGGTGCGGATCGACGGCAAGAAACGGCACGAGGCTTTTGGCGAGATGCTCTTTACCCATTTTGGATTGTCGGGACCAACCATCCTCTCGTTGAGTCGGCACGTTGTCGATGCCTTACGGCAGGAGAAAAAAGTTTCGATATCTATCGATCTCAAACCGGCCCTTGAGGAGCGCAAGCTGGAGGCTCGTCTCCTTCGTGACCTGCAAGCCCACGGGAAACGGCAATTTGACACGCTGCTGAAAGGTCTCCTCCCGGCCAAATTGATACCGGTCTGCTGTGATCTTAACGGTATCGAGCCGGAAAAAGCTGGTCATCATATTACCGCTGACGAACGGAAAAGACTCCGGTTATGGCTGAAAGACTTCTGCTTTGAGGTAACGGGGCACCGTCCGCCGGAAGAAGCAATAGTGACCGCCGGTGGTGTCGATACTCGGCAGGTCGACCCCAGGACGATGGAGTCGCGGTTGGTGCCGGGTTTGTTTCTGGCCGGGGAAGTGCTCAATGTTGACGGTGACACTGGTGGTTTCAATTTGCAGGCGGCCTTTTCCACCGGGTTTGTAGCCGGCCAGTCAGCCGCACAAGGTTGTCAATAGAGCCGCATTCTCCGTTGCGCTAATAGGCTGTTGGAAAATTCCTTATAGCGGTGCTATGACGGCGGACACACTTAAAACCCGCCGCGGTCGAAGATGCGCACACCTCGGTGCATCTTCGACTGAGGCGTGCGGGCCCGTCACTACGCGATGAGGGGCTGTCCTCCCGCGTAGAGGGCGGCTTTATGTCGCCCGTCCTCAACCGCACTTTACAGAACTAGTCAGGTTTGTAAGAACTGTAGGTCAGGTTGCTTGCAACCTGACATCTATATTACGTATCCCCTGTCAGTCCGCCGTGGCGGACTGACCTACTCGCGCCAACGACTCGCTAATTATCTGTGGGCGGAGGCGTGAAAACTCGCTGGCCGAGTTCGCGATCTATCTGGAACATACCGGCCTTGGAATCCCCCAACATCTTGAGCTGCTGAACAACCCCCTTGGCCGTTGCTTCTTCTTCGACCTGTTCATTTACGAACCATTGCAGAAAAATGTTGGAAGCATGGTCCTTCTCGGCAAGAGCGATGTCCATCAGATTGTTAATCAGTCCAGTGACTTTTTGCTCGTGCGAAAGAGCGCCCTCAAACACGTCAAGGGCAGATTTCCAGTCGGCGGGAGGAGCATCGTATGCCTTCACCAGAGCGCGACCATCGCGCTCAATAACGTAATCGAACATCTTCATCGCATGTGACACTTCTTCCTGATACTGGATACGCATCCAGTGACCAAATCCAGGAAGGTCAATTGATTCCAGATATGCCGACATGGCCAGATACAGATTGGCCGAATATAGTTCTGCTGCAATCTGGTCGTTGAAAGCCTCTTGCATCTTGTTGCTGATCATTGTTATGTCCTTTCCATATCATTCGTCAGTCTGAGGTTCATATCCTACACTCCAACCAGCCTTGATGTCAAGCGATTTGAGAGAGCCGGCATGTTGGACAGTCAGGACTGGAATGTCAACTCCTCTGCGTTCCTCTCGCACGATAAATCATCTACGCCCCGACCCTGTTCGATATTGCCTCGGTTGAGTAGGGTCTATCCAAGCGCTCTACCCCGT
>DAOWIM010000105.1 GCA_030640905.1 bacterium | reverse complement strand
TGGCGCCGCTTTCTACTCTTGTATTACTTGTCAGACGTGCTTAGAACGAAACCATAGTGTTGAACACGAATGCGTCCACGTTATTCTCATCATCATCGTCATAGCTCTTTGTTGAGTATGTGAAGGATGTCTTGATACCCTTTTTCGGGGCACACTCAAGACCGACAAGTATCGTCTTGTCTCCGTCATCATCAAAGTCGGTATTCGGATCGTACATACCGTAGCTAGCGAACACATTTAGCGTGTGGAGAGCCTGCGCGCTTTGGATCAGGCCACTAAGATAGAGAGTTCCGAAGAACGACATAGCGGTTGACTTGAGGGCGTCTGCACCCGGTCCGTCACCCAGGGTGAGTGCATTATATTCGCCGCCAACATCAATCTTGTCATCAAAGGCCAGCAAACCACCAAAAGATACGATCTCACGTTTCCAGTCACAGGCCTCATGCAGAGTTGTATCGGTACCGACGATGATGATGCCCATCTCCTCATTCTGAGTGCCTTTGTAGAACTGGCCACCAAAGGTTGTGCCCTTAAACTGCGGGTTGTCCTGAAGCGGTGTGATCTTGGCAAAAAGGTTGATATCTTTCTGCTTGTTGGCTTCACCAACATCTTTGAAACCGGCGCCGTTTAAGATAGCGAGACCGGCATAACCGAATTTCCACTCCTGACCAAGGGCAAAGAACATTGTAACGCCCATATCGGCACTTGTCAGGAATCCATTTGCGTCGCTGACGGTTTTGGCTACGTACCGATGTCCCCACAGGCCGTTCATCATGGAGAAATACATGGTCGATTGCAGACCAAAGCGAATCTTAAGAAAATCTTTGGCTAAGCATGTTGGTTTCCAATCGATATATGCATGTTTGACCAGAACGTCATAGCGATCATCATCTGGCGTAAAATCGAACGTGACCTTTCCCGAGGTGTTCTCCGACAGCTTTGACTTGACTGTGAAATAGGCCCGACCCAGATCGAAAGCATTTGCGTTGTTAGCTCCATCAGTCAGGTCCATGGCCCAGTTGCCGAAAATGGTTCCATGCACACTTGTTTCAGCTTTGCCTTCGCCCGCGTTTGCCATTGTAGCGAAACAGGCTATGGCCGCTACTGCCAACAATACAACAGAGATCCTTCTCATTTTTTCTCCCTTGATTAGGGTGTATGGTGAATTAGTTTATGTTCTACCGGGAAACTGTTCCCGTTTTCTTTGTCCTTCTACCTTTCATCTCTTCACATTCGTTCGGTCTGTAGGTTACACGATCGTTAGTCACTCTCCTTGTGCGTTTCGATTTTGCACTCATTGCAACCAATCAAGACTGTAGTTATGGCCATTGTAGTGATTATGTTGAATAATTGTCAAATTTTATTTCAGATATAATTGTCGCTGCTTAGGGGGTGAATGAGTATTCGGTGGCGGCTTGACTGGCCGCAGCGTCAGCGTTATACTTTCTACATGCAGATAGGGTAGATAAGAATCGATCCGATTTTCGGAGGATTGGTCATTGAGTGAAAAGCAGGCGTTGCCACAGGAAGTGTTGATTCGGTTGTTTGTCAACGGCAACATCATCTCACACCTGCTATGCACTCCGGCTATGCTCAAGGAACTGGCCGTCGGCTGGTTGTTTGGGCAGGGCATGATTGATGGAATCAACGAAATCAATGCTCTTGGTGTCTGCGATAATGGGCGTGACATCAGCGCTCAGGTAGCCGGGCAGGATGGAGAGTCAATGACCCGATACCATCCCGTTACGACCAGTGGTTGCTCCGGCGGTCAGATCGGCGTCGATGCCTACCTTGAGGACCTTGCGAGTGTGGCATCATCATTACGAGTTGAACTGGCCGGACTACCACAACTGATGTCGGCGATGTTTCGTCGACTGGATGACGAACGCCCGTCGGCTGGCCTCCATTGCGCCGCGTTGGCATGCGGTGAGGAAATGAAGGTTGAGCATCTGGCATGGGACGTTGGTCGTCATAACGCGGTGGATAAAGTTATCGGGGCGGGCTTGCTCTCTGGAATCAAGTTTGACAATTGCGTGATTGCCACCAGTGGACGGATATCTTCGGACATGGCCCTTAAAACGGCTCGGGCCGGGATTCCGATTGTTGCGACACAACGTTCAGTAACGACGATGGCTGCCAATATCGCCGACGCGACCGGTATCGCGATTGTCGGACGTCTCAATAAGCCGGATCGGTTAATAGTGGATAAATGCGAAAGGATCATTCAATAGAGATGCCACGAGTACTCAATATTGTTGGTTGCAAGAATTCGGGCAAGACGCGGACGGTCGAAGTGCTGGTTCCGGTTCTTCAGAAGTTGGGATTGAAAATCGGCACGCTCAAACATACAGAGCACGATGGTTTCAACTGGGATGCAAAAGGAAAAGATACGTACCGTCATTTTGAGGCCGGGAGCTCTGTTACCGGAATATTCGGCAAGAGCTCATTTGCGTTCAACTTCAACAACGATCAGTTACAACTTGACGGCATTGACAATTTGATCCGCGTCTTCTACGGCGCTATGGATCTGGTATTGGTTGAAGGATTGAAGACCGACCCCTCCTTTAAGATCGAAGTTTGTCGTCCCGATTTTACCGACCGAAAGGTTGTTCCCGAGACAGAGCTGCTGGCCACGTATGGTGCGAACCTGTTTGGATACAAGGTGCCTCACTTTGACTATGGTCAGGAGGCCGGACTCGGCAGACACATTGTAGACAATCTTGAAAAGTTGCGAGAGGTTGGCCCGGCGTGACCGCTGTGGTCGAGCACAGATGACTACCGGTGTAATCCTGGCCGGGGGGCGGAGTCGGCGGTTTGGAGAGGACAAAGCGTTCTTCCAGATCAATAACCGTCCGATGGTGCGAATCGTGGCCGATGTCCTCGGTACGGTTTTCGATCAGGTAATTATTGCCGGTGGTGCACCGGATCACTTTGCGGAAGTTGGTCTGACCTGTCACCCCGACCCCATCAAAGAGAAGGGCGCCCTTGGTGGTATCCACAATGCTTTTCTCAATACTTCAGCAGGTTCAATTTTCCTCTGTGGATGCGATATGCCACTGGTGCGGGCAGATGTTATACGGCTGATTCTTGACAACGCGAACAACAGTGACATCGTTCTACCGATCATAGACGGCATCAGGCAGCCGTTGCATGCGATCTATCGCCGAACGATCTTGACGGTTGTCGATGAACTGATTCACGATAGCAACTCTTTCCTACCCGATCTTTTTAGTCGCGTCAAAGTTCGGTATCTTGACGATGACGTCTTCGCTGGTATTCCCGATGCTTCACTTTCGTTTGTCGGCTTCAATGACCTGACAACGGTAGACCGATATCAATCGCATCTTAACAAACTTTAGCCCCTCTATTGATCCTGAAAAAAAGTGGGCGACCTCCCCAGATTCCGCTACCACCGATTGATGCGGAAAGGCAAGGTCGCCCCTGCAAGTACCATAGTCACAGCGATAAATGTGCATGGTATCGGGCAGTTGTTCTTAGACAATTCTTATAGTCTTCTGTTTCTTCTCATGCTTGATGTAACCTTCCATTTGTTTCATAGAGTCAGATTCAAGCCACCGGTGATCTGCCGTCCCGGACCGGGATAGCCTAACTCGTCCTCGCTGTAGACATCGGTGATATTGTTAATCGTCAACCTCAACGTCAGAAAATCTGATGCCGGGAACGAGAGATTCAGTCGATGCAGGCCGTACTCGGGAAGCATAAATCCCTGAGATTCAGTTAAATAGGTAGTGCGGGCATCAAGCCAGCCGTATTCATATGCAACCTTGAGACCGAACCATATCCTGGCATCAACCAGAAGCCGCCACTTGTTAGGGGCAACTTCCTCAAGCATCTCTGTTGATGATTCCAGTGACGCAAGGTGCGAGTAACTGATCTGAGCTGAGAGATTTTCGGAGATGGAAACCTCTGCCGCGATCTCAATTCCTCGCAGATCGCCGTTACCAATATTCTCATAGCGGTACGAACGCGATGCCCGATAAATGACGTTATTCAGGTCGTTATGGAAAAAGGCCAGTTCAACCGATGCGTATCGTTGCTCGTCGAAATCAAAACGTCGAGAAAGTCCAAGCTCGAACTTGTTCGCTTCTTCCGGAAGAAGGTCGGGATTGCCGGATGAGTTACTATACAGATAATGCATAGCCGGGAAGCGGATCGCATTGGCCCACGCGAGACGAAGGTGTAATCGCAACGGAAGGCTCTGAACAAGACTGACCATAGGGCTGGTATGTCGTACCGATGAGCGGTCAGTGTCGGTCGTTGAAAGGTGATAAGCCAGGCCGACGGTCACCTCGGTTGACTTAAAGGGAGTGAACTCATCTTCAAGAAAAATGCTGCCGGTGCTGATGTGGTGTGAAACCCAGGCCTCATTGACATCCGGCTTTTTGTTCATCAGGTCTCGTTTGAAATTGAGACCGACTCGAATACGGTGTCGATGCGATGGATGAATGCTGGCCGCGATGCAGCCTCCTATTGTCCAATTCTCAAGCTTGGAATCGAAACTGATTTGCTCCGGCAGCTTTTCGATCCCGCTGTAGTCGATAAACCGATCATGTTGGGCGTCGGCAAAAACGGTAGCGGTCAATTCGGTCGACTGGCTCGGATGCCAGAGCGCGGCAAGTGAACTATTAAACCGTATCCACTTCGGAAATTCTCGGTAGCGGGCCGACTCGCCAGTATATGTTGTTGATGGAATCGCCTTCTCAGCCCAATGGTAACCCGCCGATAACGAGTAGAGGCTATTGTCATCTGGCTGGTATCCCAATTTTCCGGTGACGCCGGTTTGGCTGTAGAAGCTGTTGTCGCGGTAGCCGCCGTTCTCTCGCACGTTTGGTACGAAATCATCGCTGAGGGCATAGCCGTCAGAAAAATGATTGTAGACGGAAACCCAGTAATTGAGACCGCCAAGGCGGCGACTGTGGTTGATATTCAGTTTACGGTACAGGTGATCGCCAAACTCTGATTCGATCACGGTGCGTGGCTTCTCAAGTCCGTTCTTCGTGACGACGTTAATTACTCCACCCATACCGTTAGCCCCATAGGCTACCGACGACGGCCCCTTGATAACCTTGACCGCGGCGATATTGTCAACCGGCAGCATTGAGAGATCGACCTTGCCATAATAGCCGGGGTTGATAGGGCGACCATCGACCAGTACCAGTACGTCGCGCGCATTGAAACCACGGATACGCGTTTCTGTTTCTGCTTTGGGACCGGTGGAGACGCTCAGGCCTGTTTCGAATCGCAGCAGATCGGCTACGGTGGGAGTGTTGCGCTTCGCAATCTCGTCGGTACTCAATTCAATCTGCATCGGCGGACTGCTTTGATGCTCTCCGCGAACGACGATTGTTTCCAGAGCATAGACAAAGATCAACGAGTCACCCCGCCGCTCAAACGCCGACTGAGCGTGCGAAGCTTCCAGAGCCAGACTGGCGGCCAATAGACCTATAGCAAGGAAACGTAATATCATCAGGGCGCCTTTACGAGAATTGTCTCCAGCACTCGCACACCATACTTACTTGATGTGACCTCAGCATGGGTGAAAATCGTTCTCTCGCTGTCGAGCAGCCAGTAGCCGGTTTGAAACTTCTCCCAGTTGAGATCGTCAGGCGGACTGTATTGATCAAGCGACACCAGGTTATACATGTATGATTCCGGATTGGCCACCAGCGCTGTTACATAATCAGCCAGCGGCACAGCATCTTCTTCGATACCATCCCAGTTATTTACGCGGGTTGTGGTAAAATCGCTCAGTTCGAAAAAGTCAACAGTATCGGGCGCGGTGACATCGAACTTGCGATGGACGATAATCTCAACGGCATCCTTAACATTGTATGCTCCGGCCAGATCTATTTTCTCATCAGGAAAAAAGACCAGTCGATTCGAGGTGAGCAAATGCCCCAGACTCATATGTTCCCAGATGTTATTCGGGTAGCCCTTTACGCCCGAGGCTGAGTAACCATCGGAACTTATGATCTCATATGAATAGAGTGAGCGGGCATCCCAATCAGTCTCGTCCTTGTCGGTGAAGACCGGGATCAGGTCGGTGGTGACAAACTCATCAAGCTGGATAGCTTCTTCACCATCGGCGTCGATCTTGGCGCAGTCACCAAAAGCAACCTGCGTTGAGGCGCCATCGAGTTTTACAGTCATATATGACTCAGTCGGAGGCGCCTTATCGACCGGATTGTTGTTGCTGTCTTTGCTACAACCAGTGACCACCGCGAAGGCGAGCATGGTTGTCACGAGCAGCGTGCTGCTGCGTTTCGAGATATTCATGTTACCCTCTCTGTCTTCTACATCGTGTTTGTATCTCGGCATCGGATTGTACGAACCTCTACAGGTTCTGTCGCCCGCTGTATTGGATTGGTACCTGGAGAATTGACGATGGCAATGCCACCGGAAAATCTTCGACCTTTCCAAACACGGGAGGCTGGGACGTTTCCGTCCGAACCCTGTCGGTCGGACAGCCATAGTGAGCACCTTAGGCCGTCCGACTCGGTCAGAGATTCGTTTTCTATTTCTTTGTTACTTTGATCTCGATTTCTTTCGGTTCGTCATCCAGCTTAAGCGACGATACCATCCCGACGACGATATTGCCGAACACCGATGTGACGAACGGATTGATCTCGATCTCCTTTCCATTAATGACAACCTTGACGTTTTCAAATTCCATGATCGGAACTCCTCGCCTCGGTTAGGCGAGCCAGTGGCTGCCGGACCAGGCGAGCCAAAGGCATAGCAACTGCAAAACCAAGCAAGCCGGCCAGTGCGGCTACCGATCCGACTCCGAACGACCATTCCAACAGGCCGACAGCGCCGCGATCAAGCCACCAGGAATTCTGGAAAACGTACGCCTGGGAAAAACTGAACAGCAGACCGTTGGCATAGCATGAGGCCAGGATAACAGCGCCCATCGAGAGCGGGCGTTCCATCAGGTTGTACCGTTGAGCCAGCGAGAACGCTACCTCAAGGACTACCGCCTGCCCCAGCAAACCGGCCAACTGGCAACCGAACAGTGTCTGTAACCCCAGGACCTTGACTCCGACCGCAATCACCCCGATAAGAAGCGTGCTGCCGCGCATCGGCATCACGTAACGGGCAAAGGAGAGGATCAGCAGCGCCGCAAATACCAGCACCACCGAGCGGGGAATCACTTCACCCACGGCAGCCATGTTGGCAATAGTCAACGCTTCCGTTCCGCCCCAGATCGAGCCGAAAACCAGTATTCCCAGAATCAATTTCTTTTTGTCGTTCATATACTCTTTCCTTTTAGAACGCCAGTTGCATTTGGACCTGGATCAGGTCGTTGTCAACTTCTCTCTCAACTTTCCCGGCTATTGTGTTCATATCACCGGGTTCCATCTTATGGATGTAGTTGAGATAGAACATCGCATTAACACCGTCGAGATAGTGATTGACACCGACGGTCAACCAGACCTCGTGGTCGTCGCCGGTGCCCACAGTGGCAGCATCGTAATCCATATCAGTGTCAGGATCATAGAAGTCATAGCGAGCCAGCAATTCACATTTCGGGGCAACCTTGTAGCTGATATGACCAAAATAAGCCATCGACTTGATTTCGGCTATTTTGGTCGGATCGTTGGTAGTGAGGAACTCATCCTTTGCGGTGATAAACTCACCACGAATCTTCACCGGGATATTCTCGAGGTCAGCCTTCACGAAACCGCCAAAGCGATCCATTTTCAGAGTCTCTTCGGCATAGGTCAGGGTGACGCCGCTGCTATCAAATGTGGAGAGCGCCTTGCCAATCCAGGCATAACCGCCAAAACGGACTTTCATATTCTCCGTCGCGGGATGAATGTCGATGCGACCGAAGAAGTCCTTAGCGTCGTTATTGTCGGTAGTGTTGTTCGGCACATCGGCGCCGTTGTAGATACCGACAGCAAAATCGACAGCGTCAGTCTTGGTAATTGCAGTAACACCGACCTGGCGCCACATGGCAAATTTCTGGGTTGTCAACGGATAGTTGATCAACTCCAGTTTGGCAGTTGACGATGGCATATACAATGTGAACATCGGGATGTAGCGGCCAACACAAATCTCGGTCTTCTCGATATAGAAGAAGCGAGCCTTGTAGTCGAGCAGACCTGCGCCGCCCTTGTTCTCCAGTTGCAGGAAGTACTTCACCTTATCCGGGATGATATCACCCCAGAACAGGAATCTTGCCCGATTGATGGTGAAAGCGTCGGTTCCGGCGGCATCTTCCAGGTTGTAAGTAAATCCGGCCTGCAGGTTACCACCCATCTTGAGAGTGCCCTTGCCGACCTTGATTTCGGCCAACTCAGCCTGAGCTACGCTGGAGATCAGTAATGACAGTAGCATCCCTGCCACAAGTGTGATGATGATTTTTTTCATTTAATGTACCCTTTCTCTATTAGTTAATTCTATTTGTTTATTGCCGTTTTATTGTTCGTTTCATCATAAAAAGCAAACGCACTTACTCGTCTTGTTAGACCTCCTCTTTTTCCCGGACTTCTCTCACTCTGGCCATCAACAAACCTACAACGGAAGCTGTAATAGTCAATCCACCTAACGGCTTAAGAAGCTCATGGAAGAACCCAATGTCTGCCGGGACCTCCGGATTCTTGATAACATCCGGGTAGTAATCCAAAGATTCCGGGAAGACGGTGATCTTATGAGTTCCGGTTCCTAACTCCTTTTCACCATATATGGTTGGATGTTTACCTTCCGCTTCAAGCCTTTCTTTTGCCTGATGAGCCATTTTGAGGATTTTATCGTAGTCGTCATAAACCAGAGCACCGGAAGGACAGGCCTTGGTGCAGGCCGGTTCCAATCCATTACTCACTCGATCAATGCAGAACGTGCACTTGGTGGACTTTTCCGTATCGTCATCGATTTGCGGAATATTCCATGGACAGTAATCATTACAGGCTCCACATCCAATGCAAAGTTCTTTGTTAACATAGACCATGCCACGCTCTTTATCGTGTACCATAGCCTTGACTGGTTCTACCGGGCAAGCCTTCACACAGGCAGGGTCACTACAGTGGAGGCAGCGATGAATTCTGAAAAGCCATTTCAATTGGCCGTCAGCTTTCACTTCGTAGAACTTAACCAGACTATATGTGTGCGGTGACAACGCAGCCGGGTTCTGGTAACCACCTTTTTCTGCAAAGAAAGTTGTTTTCTCTGCTGGTAGCTGATTCCATTGCTTGCAGGCTACCTGGCAACCCCGGCAGGCAGTACACTTAGCCATGTCGAAAAGCAGACCTTTTTTCGGCATCTTATCCCACCTCCTTTTCTATGTCACATAGGAATGCTTTGAACTCGGGTATCATCGTGTTAGCGTCCCCAACGTGTGGTGTTAGCAGGTTAGCCGAATCACCCTTCGCCAATCCAGTATATCCAAAGTGCCAGGTGAGACCTACTTCGTCAACCTGACGACCGTCAATCGTGAATGGCTCGAAACGATCGGTAACCAGAGCGTAAGCTCCAGCCTTCCCACGCGCCGAAGTAACCACGACCCGATCACCGTTCTTGATTCCTTTGCGTTTGGCCAAATCAGTGGATAGTTCCACAAATGAATCCGGCACCAACTCAACCAGCCACGGCAGGTTACGTGTCATGCAGCCCGCCTGCCAGTGTTCGCTGACGCGATAGGTGGTGGCGATAATCGGATACTTATCGGAAGTGCCGATACTATCAACTCCCGGGGTATTCCAGATTTTGATGGCCGGATTGACCTGCGTCTTGGACATGAGGTTATTGACTGGGCTTTCGACCGGCTCGTAGTGTTCAGGGAAAGGACCATCAGCCAGACTGGTACTGAAAACACAAGCCAGGCCTTCCGGTCGCATGATAAAGGGATGCTTAGTCCCGGGGGCCCAGCCACCATCGGGAACATCACCTTCCCATTTCTTTGTTTCTTTGTTCCAACGGATAACCCAGCGCTTGTCATCCCACGGTTTCCCTTGGGGATCAACTGAGGCGCGGTTGTAGATGATGCGACGGTTGACCGGCCAGCACCAGGACCATTTTGGATACAGACCGATCTTATTTATGGCATCTTCCGTGCCGCGCCGGGCTGTCATGTTTCCAGCGTTGGTGTAGCTGGCGCAGTATAGCCAGTTGCCGGAAACGGTCGAGCCGTCATCCTTAAGGTACGCAAAGCTCGGAACCTGATCGCCCTTCTTGAACGACTTGTTCTTTTTGGGGAAGTTTACATCCTCAGTAAAGTAGCCGTTAATCTCTTTGGCGATAGTGTGTGGGTCGGGTTCTTCGTGTCCGTAATCCCAGGCCAGATCACGAATCGGATCAGGGAATACACCACCAGCTTCATATTCTTTCTTGAGGGCTCTAACCAACTTGTCGAGAATCCAGGCGTCACTTTTGGCTTCACCGGGTGGATCAACCGCTTTGTAACGCCACTGCACCCAACGGCCGCTGTTGGAGATTGAGCCTTCCTTTTCCATTGAACCCGCAGCGGGTAACATGAAAACTTCGGTGTTGATTGATGCCGGATCGATACCGGGACGTTTCCAGAAGTCACCCGTTTCAGTATCCCAGAGGTCTACCGCCACCAGCCAGTCCAGTTTGTGCAGGGCTTTTCTCTCCATGTTGGAGTTGGGTCCACCTACCGCTGGATTCTGACCGAAACAGAACAGACCTTTTATGTTTCCGGCATACATATGCTCAAATAGCGAGATATGCGAGTAGTTACCGGAGCGTTTTGGCAGGTAGTCGTAGCAGAAGTCGTTCTTCTTGGTGGCTTTTTCACCCCAGAAGGCTTTAAGCAAACTGACCATGTACTTGGGGTAATTGCTCCACCAGTTGGCGCTCATCGGGTCATTGCTCTTGGGCGTCCACTTTTCGAGGTACGCCTTAAGGTTAACATTGTCTATGTGCGGAGACTTCAGATAACCGGGAATGATGTGGAAAAGCAGGCACATGTCGGTGGAACCCTGCACGTTGGATTCACCACGAAGAGCATTGATGCCACCACCAGCGCGTCCGATATTACCCAACAGCAACTGCAAAATGACATAACTGCGGATATTCTGAGTGCCATGGGTGTGCTGTGTGGTACCCATTGCATACAACCAGGTAGCAACACGGTCGGGGGTGTTTGTAGAAGTCAATATCTTACAGATATTGGTGAAGTCATCGGGGGGCGCTCCCGTAATGCGATTGACAGCATCTACGGTGTAGCGCGCAAAGTGCTTCTTGAGCAACTGATAAACACATTGTGGATCTTTAAGGCTCTCGTCTCGCTTGGGAACCCCGTTTTCATCAAGCTCATACCCCCAGCTCTTCTTGTCATATGACCGCTTATCGGAGTCATAGCTGGAGAATATGCCTTCATGGAAAGTGAAGTCCTTGCTGATGATACAGGAGCCGTTAGTGTACTCAGCCACATACTCTTTATGTATCAGATTGTTCTGCAGGGCATAATTGATGATACCGCCGACAAAAGCAATGTCGGTCCCCGAGCGTAACTTACAGTAGTGGTCAGCGAACGATGATGTACGCGTAAAACGAGGATCAACAGACAGAATGACGGCGCCGCGTTCCTTCGCCCGTTGCAACCAACGAATAGCAATCGGGTGGTTCTCGGCGCAGTTGGAACCCATAATCATAACCACATCGGCATGGATCATATCGATCCAGTGGTTGGTCATGGCTCCTCTTCCAAACGAAGCCGCCAAACTGGCGACAGTGGAAGAGTGTCATATACGGGCCTGGTGTTCCAGGTACGTGATACCCAGAGCCCGGGCCGTCTTGCTGAGCAGATAACATTCCTCGTTGTCCAGAGAAGCTCCGCCCAGACAGGCAATGCCGTCGGTACGATTGACAACCTTGCCCTTTTCTTTGGCAATGAAAGTCTCATCGCGCGATTTCTTGACTCGTTCGGCAATTCGCTGAATTGCCCAGTCCCAATCTTTCTCTTCCC
>DAOWIM010000206.1 GCA_030640905.1 bacterium | reverse complement strand
GGGTGATACCAGATTGAGGGCCATGCGGACGAGGTTGGGTACGTAAGCTAAAATTACAAAGTTCCATACGCCGGGTGGCTGTTCTAACAATTTACGATCTATCAAAGTAACTCAGTTGATGAATTCTCAATCCTAACAGGAGGAATCGCCATGTCCGCGAGAATTATCTTAGGATGTTGCGTTTTACTACTGCTGATCTGCTCCAATGCTCTTGCTCAAAAAGAGTCGGGGGGGCAGGAGGCGCTCAGCACGTATTGTGGCGCATGCAGTTACATCGTCATGGATGACTCTACCAGCCACGCTGGTCAGTCCACCCACACATTCAAGGTCAACTCAAATTCATTACAGGTCACCCAGATAGAGGCGACCTTCAAAATCCACACAACAGGCAATGTTACCTATTCCATCAACCCATTGTATACCGGGTATACAAGCCTGACCACCGATGACTACAGCGATAGCACAGCTATCTGGATAAATGTTCAGATATATGGAATCGACAACGCTGTCTTTGCTGACGATGCCGTCTTCGAGCTGATGTTTTCAACCGATGAGTGTATTGGAATCGGTGAAGGCTTTCTGATTGAAGTCACCGATAACCCGGATATCAGTTACTATAATTTCTTCTATGCTTTCGGTGAACCGAATAATGCTTACACTCCGGTCAAGAACGATGGCTATCAGACGATGTATGATCCCGAAGCGGTTATTTCGGTTATTGGCATCGATGGCACGCCCGAGCTTCCAACATCATGCGAAGGGACCTTTCCGGGCGACGCTAACAACAGTGGCAGCATTACCATTGGCGACATAACGTTCCTTATCGGTACGCTTGTGAATCACGATCAGCCACCGGTTCCCCTTCAGAATGGCGATCCTAATGGTGATTGCCTGATCAATATGGCGGACATTGATTATCTCATAGATACGCTTTATCAGGGCGGCCCCTCGGCCGTGGACTGTAGCTGTGAGGAAATGCCGCAGTTGGTTGACTCCGCCGTTCTTGGAGGAACGGTGAGTGTACCGATTTACCTGCGCGAGAGCAACTTCGCCGCCCCATTCGGATGGTATTTCTATTTGGCACACCATGCCGGCTTGGAAGCTCTCGCGCCCGACCCGACAAGTTGGTCTGGTAATGTATACATCAATCCGATTAATGATACCCTTGATATGATCTACACATCCGGTACACAGGGTTCGACACCACCTGATATGCCGGAGCTCTTCCTGACAGCTAACTTCTGGATTGACTCTGCCGTTGCCGACACAGGGGAGTATCTCTGGGCTCAAGTAGCAGCGGACACCGGCTACATCACCTGGAGTTGTGTTAGTTATACCGATACCGGCTTCGGCGATATGGCGCAAGTGTGGGTGAAAGTAATTGCTGATCCTACTCTCTGCTACGATTGCAATTTTGAGATCGGGAATGATCGCATCTACTATGACGTAGATACGGCCGGGCTTAAGAAATCGACCCAGTCGTTCTCTTTTAATTCCGACGGCCAACAGGTCGCCGAGATTGAGGTCAGCCTGAAGGTAAACTCAAGCGAGCAGGTCGATTTCGCGATTGTTAGCGCATACGGTGCGCCTACAGATACGGTAACTTATTCTGCAGGTGACGCCTTCTGGATCAATCTCAAATGGACCGGCCTTTCCGATGTATTCACTGGTCAGGCCTTTTTCGATCTGGAGTTGTACACCGCCGAATGTCTGAGTACAACCGACACGATCCATGTTGAGATTATCGGTAATCCAGCGCAAGCCTTCTCGAACCGATTCAAAGCGGTTGGCGGTTCTATCTACCAGGACCTGGGCGCCCTTGGAGCAGGTTATATTACCATGTATGATCCTGTGCTGGTAGTCTCAGCGCTCGGGTACGAGGAGCCGCTGGAGCCGGACGGCATCTACTCAAGTCCATTGCCGGGTGATGTAGACAATGATGGCTCCATTAATATCTCGGACGTGACTTATCTGACCAGTTTCTTCTTCCATGATGGTCCGCCGCCTGAACCGCTCCAGAGGGGTGATGTTAACGGCGATTGTTTTGTCGATATTAATGATTACGACTACCTCGTGGCCAGTATCTACCAAGGCGGTCCCGACCCGGTTGACAGCAGTTGTGCGGTAATGCCACAGTTGCTCGACAGCAATGTTGTCGGCGGGGAGGTTGAGGTTCCTATCTACCTGCGAGATGTCAATTTCGACTACGGGGATCAATCGGTCTTTGTGCTAAAGATCGATCCGCGACTTGATGTCATTGATTATATTCCGACATCGCTGCTTCCTGATCCGATGGTGTTCCCCGATGACACGAGCGTGACTGTATTGTATCTGAACGGTATGATCGACCATACTGAGACGCTGCCGGCTGTTATTGGCACCGTTATCTTGCGTCTCAGCCCAGGGCAGACGACCGAAGGGAGATTCTATCCGGTTGGTATCGATGGACCGTATTTCTTTACCGGCTGCGATGATTACGTTGGCTCTGGCGACGGCGACATAGCTACAGCCTGGGTCAAAGCTACTTTCGACAGCACCATTTGTTATGACTGTTTGTACGCCCTGGCTGATGATTCGGTGTTCTACGATGTGGACGCCGCTGGGCTTCGTCAAAGCGACCATCTGTTCAGTTTTGATTCTGATAGTCAGCAGGTTGCCGAAATCGAGGTAACCTTGCGAGTGGCTACTACTGAAACGGTCGAGTATTCGATTGTGAACGTGGGGCACGGTTCACCGACTGAGAGCACCTCAAGCGACAGTACCGGTTACTGGATAAATCTTGTCTGGACCAATGTCGGTGGAACTGTCTTTGCTGGTGATAGTCTCTTTGGACTTACTTTAAAAACGGCCGAATGTCTGGCCTCGGGTGAGTCTATAGCTATTGAGATTGCGGAGAATACGGCCCTCGGCTATATCAATACTCTCAAGCGGACCGGCGACGCCTACTATCAGGATGTAATCGTTTATGATCCTGGAAGCTTTACCATGTTGCCGCCGGCGCTCAATATGTCATTGATGACGTATGAGGAAAACCCGACTCCTCCCGAGACCTGCGAGGGCACCTATCCGGGCGACGCTAATTCCGATGGTCATATCGATATAGCAGACCATTTGTATTTGCTAAGTTTCCTGAATGGGTACAACCTTTTCAAAGCCCCCGATCCGTTCCAGAATGGCGATGCCAACGGGGATTGCCTTGTTGACACAAACGACGTCAAGTATCTGATCGCCTTCATATTTACCGGCGGTCCACCCCCGGTGCCGTGCAGTTGTGACGAAACCAAGCAGATACTTGACAGCGCTCTGGTTGGCGAAACGGTATCTGTGCCTGTCTATCTGCGCGATATCAATTTCGATTACCGCAACGGATGTGATTTTACCATCAAGTTTGACCCGGCGCTCACCTATGATACTATCACTACAACCTCATTTGCGGCCGGAATTACCGCTCCCACGGAAACGGATACGACCCTGGTCTTCCACCTGGGTTCCAATCTGATAGATCATCCACCTGTCGATTCATTGCCAGCCGAGTTGCTAAGTATTCATTTCACTTTGCCAACCGGTCAAAGCAATTCCGGTCGTTTCTTCCCGGTTGTTATTGATGGTGATTATGTTTTCATTGGTTGTGAAGATTACGCCGATACCGGCAATGGTGATCGGGCACAGACCTGGGTAAAGGCACGTTGGGACTACACCGCCTATTGCCCCCACTGTGACTTTGATATTTCCGATGATTCGGTGTATCACGAGGTTGACACCCTTGGCCTTCGTCAATCGGATCACTATGTAACGCTTAACAGCGACGGACAGGAAGTCACTGAGATCGAAGTCAGCGTCCAGCTTAACACCGCTGCGACAGTTGATTTCTTGGCGACAAGCACTGGTTTCGGTGTGCCGACAACATCGAGTCATACCGACGGTGTTTCAACGTGGCTGAATTTCACGCTTTCCGGCCTCGGTGGTGCCATCTTCGCCGATGATACTCTATTCCACCTGACGGTGCTGACTGATGCGTGTGTTGCCCCTGGGGACAGCATCACATATGACTTTGTTGACCTGCCTGCTCAGGGTTTTGAGAATACTTTCAAGGAAGATTCCACCAATTATGTCAAGAGTGTTGTGCGCCGTTTCGCGGGATATGAAATCCTCCGTGAGTCGGCTCTGGAGATATCTCTGCTTGGCACGGGTCAATCTTCCGGGCAGATCATTGACAGCAGTTATGGATCGACACCTCTAAGTGTGCCGATCTATGTTGACGATATCAATTTTGACTACGGTTTCTACGGCGTCTGGGTCAAGTGGGATGTAGGTCTCGTCTTTGATTCGGTCGCCTTCACGACCTACTCAGCCGAGTCGAGCGTTTTCCCTGAGCTGGTCAGCCAGGTGACCGATTCGATATTGATATACGACAACAATTTTGATTTCATGCGGCAGCATAGCGAAGTCCTGCCGGAAGAACTTGCCTCGGTCTGGTTCTCGATTGATACAATGATCACATCGCCGGCTGATGTCTTCCGCGTGTACTTGAACGACGAGCCGGTCTTCTTTGGATGTTCCGACTACGGTGACACCAGTCTGAACATCGACGATCACGTTTACCTGCTCTACAGCGATAGTAATATCGTGGTGGACGCCGCTATTGCCCTGACGGATGATTCTGTTCACTACGACGGTGGTTACGGTTGGGTGGATTTCTACAACACGTTTAGCTTTGACTCCGACAGTCGACCGGTGGAAACGATAGAAGCCACCTTCAAAATCCACTCGGAGAGTGTATATTTTGCCCGTGTTGACGGCGACACGACTTTCTCAGGCCATAGCGTAACAGTGACGAAAACCGAGGAAGCGCCATATTACTGGGTTAACGTTGAAATCAGCGACCTGAACGGAGAGGTGTTTGCCGGAGAGCCACTATTCACTGTAATGGCTCGAACTTCGGAGTGTCGCGCTGCCTACGATAGTATCCAGATAGAATTTGACGGATACCCGTCTCTGGGCTATACGAATCACTTCGTAGATTCTGCCGGAGTTACGAAATCATTCCTGCCGATTCATCAGCACGACGGCTATCTCTGGTTCCTTGAGGCCAACGCAGCCATAACATTGCTTCCGGTGGGAGCTATCGGTGGCGATCTCCTCGACAGTTCGTACGTTGGTGGAGTTGTTAGCGTTCCGGTTTACTTCGATACTATCGATTTTGACTATACCTCAGGATTCTCGTTTGATCTGGCCTTTGATCCCGCCCTGGAGTTCCACTCCATCGGGCATACGCCTTACTCCCAGGGGCCGATTAACGAAGCCGTTGAATCGAATGTCACCGACTCGACATTGACCATATCTGCAGCCTACAGCATGTATGATGGTATGAGGCATCCGACAGAGTCTCATGCGGTGCTGTGCGACGTCAATTTCACATTTGATCCAACACTAGCTGAACCCGATACCGAATATGAAGTGCGCCTGGTTGGTGACTACATTTTTTCGGCTTGCAGCAGTCTTCAGGATGGTGACACGGCAGTGAGCGAATCCGCTTACTACAAGACCGTCAAAGAAGTTGCTGGATATAAGTTCGGGACGCTTTCGGTCGGTGTTGGTTCGACCGAAACCTACAAGCTGTATTTCTATATGAAGAATACGGCGCCGATCGCAACCGACATAGCCTCCGACAGTGTGGTCTTTGCCCGCTTTGCCTTTGACTCTACATCGTTGACGTACAGTCACTATGCAGGTATCTCCACCGGCTATCCGTATGGCAATGATACTCTCTTCTGGATGATGGAAACCTTCGCCGGTGATACTACCGTGGCTGAAGAGAGCCATATAGTGCAGTCGGAGATGATCGACGCCTCGTATGATTGGGTGAAGATCGGTTACTTCCTGATTAACATTGGCTCGACAGCCGGGATCGATCCGGTCAATTTCGTGAGCATTGTCGATACGTTGCACACGCAATATATGAAAGACAATTTTGCCGTCTTTAAGTACACTGGTGATACGGTGAGGTATGTCGACTCCGTTACCAGCGACAGTACGTACTATGGTGACCTGGAACTCGTCGCCGGATCGATCAGCGTTACCGAAGGTGGCGATCCGCCGGCCGGTTGCCCGATGTTGTATTCGTGGGATGGTCAGCGCTTCGTTATGGAAGATTTCATTCTGACCCAGTCAGACGGTAATCTCGATCCGATACCGAGTGATGACTACTACCCGATTGAGGGCGGTACGGTTGACGAAGACGGTATGATCCGTCTGCGGATAAGTGAATTCGAGAATGAAATCACTTATCTTGACCAGGTCGAATTGATTTCGGTCGATTACCCTATGACATCAAAGGTCGGAATCTCCAATAAGGGCAAAGTATATACGTATCGACAGTCGTATACTCCGATTGCTTGTGTCGATGAAGCTGGAAATGATCTCTTGCCGCTGCTTAGCGGTAACGATGATAGCTGGTTTGAAGCCTACGGCCCGGGCAGCATGACCGTTACTTACAACAATCCATCTTTCGGAAAAGACGCGACCGGATTCGCACTCGAGTTTGGTGACGAAGGTGGTACCATAAAGAAGGGTTCGAGCAACGATCCTGCGACCGATGATGAATCACCTATAGCCTCTGTTGCTGCTGAGATTGAAGATGTCGATGGCAACTGGCACAGCCTGGGTGTGATTCCACCTCGGAAGTATCTAAGTGAGAATTGCACATTCTTCTTTGACGACGGGATTGCTGTTCTGGGTTCGACTTTCCGCGTGCATATCAGCTGGGAACAGAGTTTCCGCGCCGATATCCAGGAGCTCTGCGTTGATGATGGTTCCTTGACGATGCAACGGCTTCTGGCGCCGCGACAAGCCGATCATACGGTGGCAGGTCGTATCACTCGCGATCTGAGTGCGACTGATCAGGAGATAGTGACGTTGAAACCGGGTCAGGATATTGATCTGAAGTTTCTTGCGCCGGAACGGTTTGCTGGAGAGAATTACGCGAGGAAGTACTTCATCAAAACTCACGGATTCTTCCGTACCGTAACCTCCAGTGATCTTCTTCCGGATCGATATGAACTTGATCACAACTATCCTAACCCGTTCAACCCAACTACAAATATCGGTTTCAGTGTCCCTGTAGCTGGGAAGATTCACCTGGCCGTTTACAACGTACTCGGACAGGAGGTAAGAACACTGGTCGACGGCACCGTTGAGGCCGGACGTCATCAGGTTCTTTGGCACGGCGACACCAACGCCGGCAAGCGCGCCGCCAGTGGTGTCTATTTCTACCGCCTGCGGGCACAAGGTTTTGAGCAGTCTCGAAAGATGACACTGCTTAAGTAACAACCTTACTGCATAGCACGAAGGGCCGGATCAAGATGATCCGGCCCTTTTTTTTCTGCAATTGATTCAACCCTTAGTGATTGAGAAAAGCGAAGTGATTGTCAGGTGATGGTCCTCAGGTAGCAGGTCAACCATATCCCTCACTTGCTTGTAGTTACACCAAGTTGCTTGTACCCAACCGAATTTGATCTTTGAAAGTGTTTCCCGTAAGTCTATCAGGCTGTTGAAAAACTCCTTATAGCGGCGCTATGACGGCGGACACAAGGCCCGCCGCTACGCGATGAGGGGCTG
>DAOWIM010000157.1 GCA_030640905.1 bacterium | reverse complement strand
TGGCTCGGGATCGGCAGGATGTTTCCGGTGATGTCCGCGATCATGTCCAGAGCATCATCAGAGAAGCGGAGATGGCGGCGGGGTTTGTTCGCGAAAAGCTGGGTGGGATTGTCAGTGAGTCATCGGTTCAGAGAGGACCGGACAAACGAGGGCTTGATGAAATATCAAAAGAGGCCTTGAAGCAGTATCGTATCTCGGGTGATCTCTACCTGCTGGAGGGGCGTACTTTTGAGGTCGACTTCAACCTTACCGCCACTGGAACAGTAGCCCTTGAGTCGTCTGTCGGGCAGCAGTTGATAGGTGAAGCTGTGGCGGCTTTTGCTGCTAATGTCCGGGAGAACGAAATAATTTCGGTGTCAACATATACCGCTGAGGATTCTGCATTTCTTGACATCTCACGCCATCTGAAGAACTTTCCGCCGGTAGAGCAGGTGGCAGGATTTGGACAGTATGCGGATGCCGAAGAGACTCTCAATTTCAGACCAGCTGATACGTTCCTGAAACCTCTGGCCGGAACCGGCAGCTTGTATGCTTTTGATCGATACAGCCAGGTGCCGTCCTATATCTCGTTTCGGATTCCGCTTCAAGGATCACTGACGACTTCGGTTGCCGAGAAAACAGCCGGGAAGCGTGTCCTGGCGATTGACGACCAGACCGTGATTCTTGACTTGATTGTCGCCATGTGTCAGTCGCAGGGGTATCAGATTCAGACGGCCAGTTCTGGTGAGGAAGGTCTTGAGCTGGCAACAACAGGTGAATTCGATGTCATCCTGACCGATCTGGCTATGCCCGGAATGTCTGGACTGGAAGTCGCCCGGCGGATCAGACGCCTCCATCCGCAGACGCCGATCATTCTGGTCACCGGCTGGGAGGCCGGGATCGAGCAGGCGCAGTTGGATCAGGCCGGTATTCACGAGGTTATATACAAGCCGTTCAGGATTGAGCAACTGACCGATGTAATGAGATCTGTTCTGCACAAGGGATCGACCCTGTAGCCGGAATCTGCTGTACCCCTCAATCTTCTGTCCGATTGACCGATAATAATGGTATGAAAAAATCAGGGGCAATCTATGACGCCGTGTCTCTGTTAGACCGGCTGAAGCAGAACAGTAATCTGCTATCTCTTCCGCAGGTGCTCTCCGAGGTGCTTGATGAGGTCGGTCGGGAGAGCTATTCGCTGGACCGGCTGGCGCAGATTATCCTCAAGGATCCTTCGCTTACCTCTCGCATACTGAGGATAGCCAATTCGCCATTCTATCAACGATTCGTGCGAATTCGAACCGTTAATCAGGCTATATCAATTCTTGGAGCTACCACGGTCAAATGTATTGCGCTTTCCTCGTCGATCTTCCATCCCGACAAAATTATGGCAGAGTCTGGCGTGGACCCGCGGGATTTCTTCCTCTCATGTATGGCCTCGGCTGCCACCACTGAGAAAATTGCAGTCATAACCGATCAGAAGGCACCCGAGGAGGCATTTATCGCCGGTCTGCTGCTTGATATTGGAGCGCTCTTTCTCCTGCATCATCATCCCGCTGAGTACCGTCAGGTAACGCACTTGGGCAGATCGGGTCAGGACCTCATCAGCGCCGAACGGGAGGTGTTTGGTGTTGATCACACCGACGTCGGGGTTTGCCTTGCCCAGTTATTGGGGCTTCCAGACTATATCTCGTCAGCTATTCAGGGCCATCACAATACGCTGGACTTGGAAGGCAAAAGTCACCTCCAACTGACCGTGACACTCGCGACTCTGCTTGGTGGCTACCGGTCCGCAGGCGTCGAGCACGACCTTGAGCAGCGACTCGACAGCGTCAGACGTCTCTCCTCGCAGTTGCAGCTTGATGAAGAGCAGATCGATGAAGTTACATTCTCGCTGCTTCCCGGAGCGGTCGAGGCTGCGGAGTATGTTGGTATTGACGTTGGCGATGTCCAGCATCTGCTTATGAAAGCCAACAAGGAAATTTGGAAAACTTTCTTCGTGCTCGAAAACATGTTCAAGGAACGTCAGGAGTTGAGCAAGAGTCTGCTGAAAGAGGAGAGAAACAGAGGAGCGCTGGAGACCAAGACGATTGCCATGGCGACTCTCTCTCACTACCTGAACAACACAGCGATGGCCATTTTCGGTCGGTCTCAGTTGATGCGGATGCTTTATGAGGATGGCAACAGCGACAAGCTGTTGGACAAACTGCCCTCATACCTTGACGTCATAGATAATGCGATAAGAAAGTCGGTGGCGGTTATTGAAGAGATGAGAGCAATCTCGCCGATTGATCATAAGAAGTTCTCCGACACGTCAAAGGCACTCAATATCGACGACCGGATCGAAGCTCGCATGAAGGGACTGGCCAGCGGTTTCAATCTGGGTCTCTCAGAGCCGATACCCGAAACAGTTGAGTAGCTGACCGGTTGACTGCTCCCCCCAATTGTCGTAAATTACACTATGCTCAGATACTTTACCTCCGGTGAATCGCACGGCCGGCAGTTGACCGCTATTGTCGATGGTTTCCCCGCCGGTTTCGAGATTGACTTCGATGCCATCAACTATCAACTGGCTCGACGACAGAAGGGGTACGGTCGTGGTGGCCGGATGAAAATTGAAAAAGATCAGGTGGAGATTGTTTCGGGGGTTCGGAACGGACGCACGCTCGGGGGACCGATTACACTGGTTATCGCCAACGACGATTGGCCGAACTGGGCGAAGATTATGGACCCGGAAAAGCCGATACCGGAGGAGTTGACTCCCACCGAACAAAGTCTCGCCCACGATAAAACGACACCGCGCCCCGGTCATGCCGACCTGCCCGGCGGGATCAAATGGAACCATCACGACCTCCGAAATGTCCTAGAGCGGGCCTCAGCCAGAGAGACGGCAATACGTGTCGCCGTCGGTAGTTGCGCCCGTCAGCTAATAGAACACTTTAAGGTTAAATTTGTCTCCCACGTTGTCCAGATCGGTGATGTAGCACTAACTGGTGATGTTGATCGTAGTGATCTGGGGAAGATAGACAAGCTTTCGGAAGCTTCGGAAGTGCGATGTATCGACCCGGCTACCGAGGAGAAAATGATCGCTGCAATCAAGCAGGCTCAGGCCGAACGGGACTCACTGGGCGGCGTGGTCGAGGTGGTTGTAAGGGGTTTGCCGGTTGGTCTTGGCGGACTGTCGCAATGGTCGGACCGGCTCGATGGTCGTCTGGCCGGTGCGCTGATGGCTCTGCCTTCGGTTAAGGGGGTGGAGATTGGTATGGGCTTTGCCGCAGCAAGTGGGCGAGGTTCTCAGGTGCACGATGAAATATTCTACGATCCGTACGGCGATCCTGCCCGCAAGAAATTCCATCGCACCACCAACAATGCCGGTGGCCTGGAGGGTGGTATCACCAACGGCGAGGATATCGTCGTTCGCGTTGCAGCCAAGCCGATATCAACATTGAACCAGCCGCTGAGATCAGTAGATGTCAACACGCGGAAACCGGCCGAGGCGATGACCGAACGGACCGATAGTTGTGTTGCGCCCGCTCTGGCGGTTATCTGTGAAGCTGTGGCGGCGCTGGTGCTGGCCGAGGCGTTCCTCGCCAAATTTGGTTCCGACAATCTTGCTGAGACCGAACGCAACTATCAGGCGTTTCTCAAGGCCGAATATTAGCCGGACAGCTCTTTGATTCGGCGGACTTCGCTGAAATTGATCCAATCGTCTATACTGTCATTCCAATCGAGCCATAATTATTCTTTGCCTCCCATTGATAAATGCGGTAGAATTATATCAGAATACAGATTGGAACATGAAGGAGACTGTCAATGAAGCTGCAATGTTCTGTTGAAACACTCGGTGAAATAGGTGTCGATAGTCTGGTACTGTTTGTACCGGTGTTGACAAAGATTAGCGACAAGAACCTGCGTTCGCTCGATGTGGTCACCGATGGGGCGGTTACGACTCTGCTGGAATCGGAGGAGTTCACAGGGAAAAACGAAGAGATAGCTGTAATTCTCAATCCGCCTGAGTATGAAGCTGCTCGTGTGATTCTTGTCGGTGTTGGTGAGAAGACGAAGCTGAACGCTGATTCGTTTCGGCGTGCGGCGGGAGTTGTCTCGCGAAGCAAGGCGTTGCAAAAATCAACAAGCGCCGCCTTTCATCTGCTCGGATCGGAACGTGATGACTATCACCAGGCCACGATAGAAGGTTACCTGCTCGGTTCTTTTAAGCAGCTTGATTTCAAGACGGGGGAGGCCGCCGAATGCAAGAACAAGCTGGAATCGATTACTTTCGTGCTGGCCGGGCGTAAGTCTCTGAAGAAAATTGAGAAGGCAGTAGAGCGGGGTAATGTCGTTGCCGAAGGACAACTGTTGGTGCGACGGTTGGTTAATACTCCGTCAAATTTCCTGACACCGACAATGCTGGCCGATCAGGCCAAGTCTCTTTCTCGCAAATATAAATTCAAGTATCGCGCTCTTGATGAGGCTGCCATTGAGAAGGAAAAAATGGGAGCGTTACTCTCGGTTTCCAAAGGTTCACAGGAGCCACCACGGTTTATCGTGCTGGAATACAACGGCGGTCGGATCGGAGGGAAGCCGGTGGTGCTTGTTGGCAAGGGGGTCTGTTTCGACTCCGGCGGCATATCGTTAAAGCCCGGACTAAACATGCACGAGATGAAAGGTGACATGGCTGGCTCCGCGGTGGTTCTGGCTGCTATCGTTACTGCCGCTCGCCTGAAATTGCCGATCAATCTGGTATCATTGATGCCGGCAGTGGAGAATCTACCCTCCGGAGTTGCCACCAAGCCGGGCGATGTCGTCACCTCTCGCAAAGGTCTGACCGTTGAGGTGATTAACACCGATGCTGAGGGACGTATGATACTGGCCGATGCTCTGGACTATGCCAACAAGTTCAAGCCGCAGGCGGTGATAGATATTGCGACGCTTACCGGTGCCAGTCTTTATGTGCTTGGTTACTCCGGTGCACCGATTATGGGAAACAACGAGCCACTCCTCAAGCGGATTTTGGCAGCATCTGAGAAGACCGCAGAGAGAACTTGGCAGCTTCCGATCTGGGATGATTTCAGGAATCAGATGAAATCGTCAGTCGCTGATTTGCATAATTCTGGTGGACGAACAGCAGGAACAGCCGCCGCCGGAGCGTTCCTTGAGAACTTCATAGGTGACTGGCCGTGGGCACATATCGATATCGCTTATGTTGATGTCGAGCCAAGCGGGAAACCGTACTTACCCAAAGGCACCACCGGTATCGGACTGAGATTGTTGGTCGATGTCCTTTCCAACTGGAAACGACTGTAGTTGATACAAACAGAAAGGCCGCCGAAACCCGGCGGCCTTTTTCGTCTTAACACATTTATTCGCGAGGGCTATTTCTTGGTGGCTTTGGACCACGCCGGTGACGAGTCAAGCCCCGGTCCGGTGAGGCGACGGGTGCCATTACCACAGATATCACAAATCCAGACCGAACCATCGGCGGTGGAAAAGGTCAACCATTTTGAGTCCGGCGAGAACGAAGGAGCCGTCACTCGCATATTGGTGCTGACCGGAGGGGCAAACACCAGATACGTTTCTTTCAGGTCCGGGGTGGTCAGGAAGAGACCAGAGTTGGTCATGTCGCTGTTAATGTAGGCCAGCCACTTTCCATCAGGAGACCAGGCCGGGCCAACCTTAGTTTTGTTCCTGTTGGCCTGCTCGATAAGTGTATCCAGCGAGACCATGTAATTGTCTCCGGGAATTATGACCATACCGAGCGGCTTCTGATTAACGAATATTACCGCGGCAATATCGCCCTTGCTATTCCTCGTTGGCCACATGAAACCCTTGCCGTCCTCTTCCATTTGTTGCCAGTCTTTACGAATCATACGTAGATCAGAACCATCGGCATCCATTATGGCGATCTGGTAATTTGGCATGAGCGCGTTTACATTGTTGGCGTTAGCGTCTTTCCAAAAGACAATGCTCTCGCCGTCGGCGCTCCACTCAGGATCGCGGTTGCCCATGTCGTTGGTCATAGCGACCCACCAGAGCCGGTTGTTGGCGTAGGCGGAATCGGTAAAGGCCAGAAACAGGTCATATACCTTGTGCTTGCCACCCATCATATCCGGGCCTGTGACACTCGAGATACCGGAGCGTGTAAACAGTATCCGTTTGCCGTCAGGAGCCCAGGTCACGCGGCCATCGGCATTGGTAACTTCACAGATTTTGTCCTGCTCGGTTCCATCGGCGTTCATTGCCCAGATATTTTTTTCTCGGACAAAGGCAATCTTGCCAGTTGGTTTGCCGATAGTTCCGGCTTTGGAGGCGGGCAGTTTGTCGGCCGCATAAAGGCCACTAAAAGTAAACGATACAATGAAAGCAACCATCAGGGTTGCTTTCATCTCAGCTTTGCAAATCTTCACCTGGTATTCTCCTCGTTAAGTTGACAATCAGACCCTGCAATAATAGAGCCGGATTGTGCCATGTCAACCTTCGTGGTTGCTACCAGGCAAAGAATCTTTTCAGTTCAACTTTGCCCCGGAATCCAGACAAGCCCAGATTGACCCGGCAGGTGTTATTGTCGCTGTAGGTTGCGACAATCTCTTCATCCTGGGTGTTATACCAAGCTACATTCTTGAAGTTCAGATAGAGATAGCCAAAATCCACACCGAGGGCCATATCCCAGATTTTAAGCGGATAATCCGCGCCGAGAGACATCTCAAATCCTGGGGCTGTGCCCTTAAAGGTCGTATTGTCATCGACATATGTGGCAGTGGCCAAATTCAGATTCTGATATTCCGGCCATAGATGCCAACTGGCCTGGTAATACCCGACTCGACCACCAGCGCGCAGTGAGAGTTGTTCCAGCTTGCCCGCAACGGTTGGGTGGTTGTAGAAGTAATACTGGACAGCCGCCGATGCGCCCCAGACCTCAATTTCGCTCTTGAAATCGGTTACAACGCCACCTGTCTTGTCGGGGGGAGCATAAACAAAGGACCCGGAGTGACTTTCACCCAGTGTCATCCAATACTCACCGCTCAGAGAAACTGCCCATTTATTGGAGATGATTGTGCCGAAATCCAGACTGAATGTTTTGGCCTGGGACAGCCACGACAGCGAACCGTCGGTAAAATGAGTTGAGCTGTAGCTGGCAAACTTGTTGTAATCATTCTTGCGATTGATTCGGTTGATGGTGAAACTGGCAGAGACCCAGCCCAGCTTCTTAGTCTCGATTTTGACCTTACGATTGAGATACTTTTCGATGATTGCTTTTTCCGCTTGCTCAGCCGGTGTCTGAGCCGATGCTGAGATGATACCGATCATGACTATCAGCGCGGCGAGAGTGATTACGATTACAGTACGCATGTTTCCTCCGGATTCATTGTGGATTTACTTGTTATCTCTTGTATTTATCGGAAAAGTGCCTCCAAAACTTGATCGTTTCCAGCCCAATAGAAAAAGGGCGAATCGAATGATCCGCCCTCGGAAATAGCCTGAATGACGCCTGTAGCGGCGCTTATTTGGCGATAGAACCGTAGTCCATCTTAGCCATCTGAGAATACAGATTCCAGCGGCGGTCACAGTCTTGCTGACCCAGCTCAATCAGCGTTTTGGCTCGAACCGCGTCGATTGATTTCAGACTCCGGAACCGATTCTCGAGGTAAGCGTAATCCTTAAAGGAAATGCTCGGTTCCTTGCAGTCCAGAATCAACGGGTTTTTGCCCTGATCAATCAACGTCGGATTAAACCGGTAGAGCAGCCAGTGACCTGATTTAACCGCCCTGTCCTCAGCTTCCAGTCCGTGAGCCATGTCGATTCCATGAGCAATGCAATGGCTGTAGCAAAGCAAGAGAGAAGGACCATCGAACCGCTCGGCCTCGACCATCGCCTTGACCGTCTGGTTCTGGCTGGCGCCAATCGCAACTTGAGCGACATAGGCACTGCCGTACGACATCGCCATAATACCGAGGTCTTTCTTCGGCAACGGTTTGCCACTGGCGGCAAACTTGGCGATGGAGCCTCGTGGCGTTGCTTTCGACATCTGACCACCGGTGTTGGAGTAAACTTCGGTATCGAGCACCAGGATATTGACATTTTTCCCGCTGGCGAGAACATGATCCACACCACCGTAGCCGATATCATAGGCCCAGCCATCGCCACCTATCGACCATACCGATTTCTTGACGAGATATTCGGAGATTGCCTGTAACGCCGAAACTTTCTCATCGGGAGGCATAGACTTGAGCTTCTCTGAGAGGCGCTCGACCCTTTCGCGCTGTTTTTCGATTCCTTCCTGGTCGGACTGATCGGCGTCATACAACTCGGCGTACATGTCGGGCACCAATTCCTTGACCAGATGGAAAGCATAGTCTTGCAACTTATCAGCGGTCAGTCTCAGACCAAGACCAAACTCGGCGCAATCCTCAAACAGTGAGTTGGACCAGGTTGGTCCTCGTCCATCCCAGCGCTTCGCAAACGGCGTTGTCGGAAGGTTACCGCCATAGATGGAACTGCAGCCGGTGGCGTTACCACAGACGGCACGATCACCAAACAGTTGAGTCATCAGCTTGACATATGGTGTCTCGCCACAGCCGGAGCAGGCACCGGAGAATTCAAAGAGCGGCTGGACAAACTGCGAACCCTTCGGCGTCTCCGTATTGAAGAGGCTGATCGGTGGATCGGGGAGGACATCGATGAAAAAGTCCCAGTTTTTCTTCTCGCGTTCTCTGATTGGTATCTGCGGCGCCATTGTGATGGCCTTCTGGTCGGTCTTGTTGCCGTCGGCATCTTTTTGAAACGCTGGACAGGCATTGACGCAGATTTCACACCCGGTACAATCTTCCGGGGCTACCTGAAGAGTGTATAGCTGGCCTTTCAGACTCTTGCCCTTCGCTTCAATGTGCAGGAAATCGGGCGGGGCCTGGTCAAGGTATTTCGGCTCGAACAGTTTGGGTCTGATAGCGGCGTGGGGGCAGACGAGCGAACAGATGTTACACTGGATGCAACTCTCTTTGTGCCAGATTGGAATATCGACCGCTATGTTGCGTTTCTCATACTGAGTTGTGGCGGTAGGATAGGTGCCGTCGTCGGGGAATACCGACACCGGTAACTCGTGGCCACGCCCAGCGATGATTTCGGCGGTAACAGTCTTTACAAACTCGGGTGAGTGGTCAGGTACGATAGGCGGACGCTTGGTCGTGCTGGTGACTGTTGTGGGGTAGGAGACTTCGTGCAAAGCGGTAATTGCGCTATCAACAGCGCTGTAGTTCATATTGACAATTTTCTCACCCTTACTGCCGTATGTTTTGTTAATGGCGTCCTTGATAGCGGCGATCGCTTGCTCTTTTGGCAGAATGTTGGAGATCAGGAAGAAAGCGGTCTGCATGACCATGTTGATCCTGGTTCCCAAACCAATCTTTTTGCCCAGCGCGATAGCGTCAATAACATAGAACTTCGCCTTCTTTGCGATCAACTGCTGCTGTACTTCCATCGGTAGCTGATCCCAGACCTCATCGTTGGAATATGGCGAATTAAGAAGGAACGTACCGCCCTCGACTAACTTCCCTACCATCTCGTACTTTTCCAGGAACGAGAAATTGTGGCAGGCGACAAACTGGGCCGAGTTGATCAGATATGGCTTGCGGATCGGTTCTTTCCCAAAACGAACGTGAGAAACAGTTATGGCTCCGGCTTTCTTTGAATCATAAACAAAGTAACCCTGAGCGTAGTTGTCTGTGTTCTCACCAATAATCTTGATTGAATTCTTGTTGGCTCCAACGGTACCATCAGCGCCCAATCCAAAGAACATCCCTCTGAAATTATCACCCTCAATCTCGAATGAACTGTCGGTCTTAAGCGAAGTAAAGGTGACATCATCGTTGATGCCGACCGTAAAGTGATTCTTGGGATTGTCAGCTTTAACATTATCGAAAATGGCCATTGCCATTGATGGATTGAATTCGGCAGAGCCCAGTCCGTAGCGACCGCCAATAATCAGCGGCTGAGAGGAGAAGCTTGCAATTCCGGTATGGAGCGCCTCAGCCACGGCGGTGTGGACATCGGTGTAGAGCGGTTCGCCAACCGATCCCGGTTCCTTGGTACGATCCATTACGGTGATCGCTTTGACGGTGGCCGGAAGAGCTTCAATGAAGGCTTTCAGCGAGAAGGGGCGATACAGACGGACTTTGATCAGCCCGACCTTTTTGCCCTGAGTAACCAGATGGTCGACTGTTTCGTGAACGACCTCGGAACCGGTACCCATGATAATGACTACATGCTCGGCTTCCGGATGCCCGTAGTATTGGAAAAGTTTGTACTCTCGTCCAACAATGCTGGCGAATTTATCCATATGTTTCTGAACAATAGCCGGGGCGTCGTCATAGTACCTGTTGATCGTTTCGCGATGCTGGAAAAAGACATCGGGGTTCTGCGACGTACCTTTGATGGTCGGACGGTCGGGGGAGAGGGCGCGAGCGCGGTGGGCTGTAATGAATTTCTCGTCGAGCATCTCGCGCATGTCATCAAAAGCGACTTCCTCAACCTTCTGCACCTCGTGTGATGTGCGGAATCCGTCGAAGAAGTGAACAAACGGAACCCGACAGTCAAGCGCCGCGGCCTGAGAGATCAATGCCTGATCCATTACTTCCTGTACAGATCCCGAAGCAAGCAGGCCGAATCCGGTCGATCTGGTGGCCATGACATCGGAGTGGTCTCCGAAAATCGAGAGGGCGTGCGTGGCAATGGCCCGGGCGGTGACATGAAAGACGGTCGGCGTCATCTCACCGGCGATCTTGAACATGTTGGGGATCATCAGAAGCAATCCCTGGGAAGCGGTGAAGGTTGTCGTCAGGCTTCCAGTTGTCAATGCTCCGTGGACGGCACCGGCAGCGCCGGCCTCCGATTGCATCTCAATAACTTCGGGAAGGACACCCCAAATATTGGTTTGTCCGGCGGCAGACTTGGCGTCGGCTTTCTCCCCCATATCTGAGGAGGGCGTGATCGGATAGATCGCGATCACTTCGTTGGTGGCGTGAGCAACGTGGGCGGCAGCAGTGTTGCCGTCTATTGTGACCATTCGTCTTTTTCGAGACGATTTGTTATCAGTGGCACCAACTTTGTTCTTTGTGATTTCTTCGGGCATCTATAAACTCCTAAAATGAATGACTTCCCAGTCTCTTAGACTGTATATCGGATGTATTAATCTGACTTTGATAAAGTTATTTTCTTTTGTCCCTGGTATTTTCCTTTTTTGTCCCGATATGAAACTTCGCAGACCTCGCTGGCTTCCAGGAAAATCAACTGGGCGATCCCTTCGTTGGCGTAAATACGGACAGGGAAAGGGGATGTATTGGCCAGCGAGATGGTGGCAAACCCCTCCCACTCCGGCTCAAATGGCGTGACATTGACTATTACCCCGGAACGGGCATAAGTTGATTTGCCCTGACAAATTGTAAGCACTCCGCGGGGAATCTTGAAATACTCAGCTGTCCGAGCCAGGATATACGAATTGGGCGGGATCAGAACCGAGTCGGCCTTGATATCCTCAAAATTGGCCGCGGAGTCCTGCTTGGGGTCGATTTCCCCTGATCGATCAGTCTTGAGAATTTTGAACTCGTCAGACAGGCTGATGTCGTAACCGTACGAGCCAACCCCGAAACTGATTCCATTGCGAACCTGAGTCTCGTGGAACGGTTTGATCATCTCCTGCGTTTGAGCCATCTCTATGATCCATCGATCCGATTTTACAGACATCCTAAGCAAATCTCCTTATTTGCGTCACAATACAGAAGTATAATACCCCGCGTTACACGGAAGCAAGTGATAGGTGATGGTAGCAGTGGGAATATCGACTAGCTGGGAGTCGCGTATTTGTCTTGCTGCCATTTGACCAGATCAGCCAGCGTGTGGCTATCGAACACCGAAACGAGTCGATCCTCAGCCATAACAATCAGGTCCCTGAGAGCACATTCCTGTCCCTGCGGGCACGCATTGATGTCTGGGATGCACTTACACAGGTGGTAGGGGCCCTGGATTGATTCGAGGATTTCCTTGATTGTTACGGTATTTGGATCTTTGGCCAGCGTGAATCCGCCCCGAACGCCGCGATGAGACCGGACAATACCGGACTTGGATAGCGATTGGAATATCTTTGCCAGAAACTTTTCGGGAATCTTCTTGGCTTCGGATATTTCCGAAAGCGGAGTAACACTGGAAGATTTCTTTTCAGCCAGATACAGCACACCGAGAGTGCCGTACTCTTCAGCTTTCGTGAACTGCATGGTGAGCTTCCTTCATTTAGCAGCCCCCGAACTACGTCTTGTGTCCGGGAACCGACGTATGTATATTATTTCTCTTAACCCGAAACTAAGGGGAAAGTGGTGATCTGTCAAGAGGAAATCGTTATTTTTTTCACAAGAAATCTGTTTGCCATTCTTGCTAATTGCTAATATAATAACCAATTGTATGTTGTCCCTGAGAAGTGATTCGTAATAGATTAGTATAAACTATAATACAAACGATTGCGAGAATATGGGTCAAGAGAATCAAGTTAGTCCAGAAACCGGTTTGTTGATTGTTTATACCGGAGACGGTAAGGGAAAGACAACCGCAGCTCTCGGGATGTGTGTCCGAGCGAGCGGATATGATTGGAAGATTGCTATTGTCCAGTTTGTCAAGGGGGACTGGAAGTATGGAGAACTGGAGGGAATTAAGCTTCTTGGTCCCAATATCGAGTTGGAAGTTGTCGGGGAGGGGTGTGTCGGGATTTGTGGTGATAAAAAACCCTTGGCTGTGCATCAGAAAGCCGCCCGTGACGGTCTTGAGAAGGCAACCGAGAAGATAGCGTCCGGTAAGTACCGACTGGTGATTCTGGACGAGTTGAATGTAGCTCTCAGCCTGAAGCTGATCGATCGTGAGCAGGTAGAGAAACTGCTTGAGGTATGCAGACCGGGGCAAAATCTTGTTATAACTGGCCGCGGCGCGCCTGA
>DAOWIM010000149.1 GCA_030640905.1 bacterium | reverse complement strand
GGCTTTCCCAGGTAGACCTTCTCGAATACGGAGTTACACCAAACGAGGCTGTCCTAAAAAGTGACTAATCAATCTCGCGTAGGGCCCGCCGCGGCGGGCCAGTTAACGGCGGACATAAAGCCCGCCGCTACGCGGAGTTGACAAATAATGCTTTTACATAGCGGAAGGGCTGAAATGGCCAGAATTAACTTATGGGACAACCTCAGGCAGTCCACCCCCTACGCGGATAGCGAACGACTGACTTGTCAGTCGTTCCACGGATAGGTGTAGCGATCGACACAATGGATGCCGGAGGTTGGTGCTGTCAAATCGACCGTTACCTCCAGGACTTCCTCCCCCTGCGGTTTATAAGGTTCCACAACCGTTATCGTATATTCGCCCGGCGGGAGGCTGTAAAGACGATAGTCGATATCAAACAGGCAGATACAATCGCAACCACCCATAGACAGCGAATCAAGCTCGGTAATCGTAATATGAAAACCCTCGAACGTAATCTCTGCCGCAACGACCGGACAACAATTCAAGGCAGTGTTAATATGCTGCAAATCAAGAGTACCGCCACCATCCCACTGATACTGGAGGCAGTCCTGATCCGATGGTGTTTCTGGTATACTGTCCAGCATATCAAACGTCTTACAACCCCTATATTCCATGATCATCCCAACCGGCTCTTCCGGCTGCTCCCCCCGATCAACACAGTACATACCTGAAGCGGGAACAGTGAAGTCAACATCGAGAACTAATGGCTCATCTTCCCATAGTTCATACGGTCCGACTATCTGGATTACATAATGCCCCGGCGCAAGGTCGTTGATCTCGTAGCTAACATCAAATTCGCAGACACACCGGCAGGGAGCAGACGCATGCTCAATATCCTCAATGAAGAGCGTATCCGACATCATGCTGACATTGATACTGACAGAGTCGATACAACAATTCAGTATGGCATTTATGTGGTCAATTACAAGTTTTCCTTCACCGTCATATTCATATTGAAAGCAGTTCGGTGGCTGGAAAGGCCCTCCGAGATCGCCGCCGGAAGGAGCAGGTTTGCATCCAAAATAATCGGTCACCTTGCCCTCAAGAGTATGATTGATCCCCCATGGATAGGTGTTCCTTTCGACACAAAACATCCCGGAAGGAGTTGCCCTCAGATCAACTGAGAATTGCAAGAGGGGCGGAGGCCCGGGCGGGTCGTCGACCATGTTTGACGCGAGCAGGTACGGCTCAATAACTCTGATCGTATAAGTACCGGGCTTGACATTTGCGACTGAGTATTCCATATCATAGAGGCAAAGGCAGTAACACGGGTAGGTCAGATATTCCTGTTCGACAATCGTGATCACATTTCCCTCAAGATTCACTTCGACCCCAAACGAATCCGGGCAGCAGTTGAAAGCCGCGTTGATATGCTTGATGGACAGGACACTCTCGCCGTCATATTCAAATTCTATGCAGTCCTGATCCGACCCTGTCCCATCGCCGGCATGGAAATCCTCGAAGACCTTACAATCACCGGCACTAACAGTTGACCCCATGAGGGGAATCAGTTCCGGCTCAGTTACAGTATTGTTGGAATCGCTGCATCCAGCCATAACAAACAACAGACCGGCTACTGTCACCAGAGCCACCCCGAACCACACTATTCTCACTCTTCTGATATGGGAATTCATTTCGACTACCTCCATTTGATTCACTATGTTATAATAACGACTAAGATATCGTTTTTGTCAAAACATTTTTTTCCCAGATTGAGACAGCCGCCTGCCGGTGACGCCATTTTCGCGCCGGCCATGTTGGGCAAACCCGACAAAACTTATTGACAATAAAACACTTAACGCTATATTAACAGCAAATACAGGGGTCCATAATTCGCCCTGCATCACCATAGTTCATCTTGGTAGCATCTTTAATGAGGATAGCCATGAAACAATTGCTGCGACGTAGTATCTTGCTTTGCCTGATTCTGCTTTTTCTTCCGGTCATCGGTGAGGCCGAAACCGACTATTCGCTCCGCCTGAAGACCAAAGACTTTGTGCCTCAGAAGATGAGTAATACCGCTGCACTCTCAGAATCCCTGACCGGCAGACATGTATTGATTCAGTTCGACGGACCCCTTGATCAGGCCACCCGCTCACAGCTTTCTGCCGAAGGAATTGAGATACTTGACTATATCCCAAATTTCGCATATTCCGCAAAAATAAACCATCCTATCGATCAAACGCTGGCTGATTCTTACGACATCCGTTGGATTGACGCCATCGAACCTGCTCTGAAGATAGAGCCCCTGCTGTCCCGCAATGGAATTGGCGATTGGGCCAGGCGTGGTGATGGTCGGGCGCAGTTTGCTGTCTCATTACACCGCGATGAAGACGCCCAGACACTGGCGATACAATTTGAGGACGATCTGGACGCCGAGATTATAGGTATTGAGCCCAGTGCAAATACCGTTGATTTGATTATTCCCGAAGCAGCATATTACCGACTGGCTGAATTTGATGGCGTCATCTGGATCAAGCAGGCCAACCAACCACCAAAAGCCCTGATGGACAAGGCACGTGCGAACACCGGCACTGAGACATTGCATGCTGCACCATACAGTCTCACCGGTGCCGGTACCGCCGTGGGTGTCTGGGATGTTGGCCTTGTCGACAATTTACATCCCGATCTGATGGGCAGGATAATTACACCGGACGGCGGCAGTGTTGCTTTCCACCCCACCCATGTCACCGGAATTGTCATCGGCAGCGGTTACGAATCTGATAGTCAATATAGAGGAATGGCCCCGCAGGGAACGGTCGTCTCCTACAATGCCTGGAGCACTACCAGTGAGATGAGTTCCGAGTACTCACTGACTCAGGCTATGTACGGTGCCAAAACATCCAACAACTCGTGGGGACATGGTTATTCGGCTTCACCTGAGGAATGCGACGAAATAATGGGCGCCTATACCTCCGAATGCACGTCGCTTGATAATATCGTGCGCGGCGCCAGCACGCTACCATGGGTGATATGCTGGTCGGCTGGAAACGAACGGGGGAGTAGCCCCGACAATTGCGGCGGCCATGGGTTTGTCTATCGCACAATCATTCGGCTGGCCTCAGCCAAGAACGTCCTCACAGTCGGCGCATTAGACCCGGTGACTGACGCCATGCTGTATTTCTCCTCCTGGGGTCCATGCAAAGATGGCCGGATCAAGCCGGATGTCACTGCTCCCGGATGTATGACGAGTTGTGCTAATGGCGGCGGCTACGCGGTTGCATGCGGTACTTCGATGGCTTCACCTGCCGTTGCCGGCATTGTGTCTTTGCTTCACCAGCAGGCCGCAGCTAGTTTCCCCTACACTTATACACAAATGAGATCTGCCGCATTCAGGGGATTGATTATCAACGGCGCCAAGGACCTCGGACGGGTCGGTCCGGATTATGAATTCGGGCACGGTCGTGTTGATGCTCTCAATTCGGTGAGAAAACTGATTACCGGTGACTCTTCTTTCGTTGAAAACTGGCTTGCTACCGTCGGCGACGAGCATACATACGATCTGACCGTTCCCAGCAACACCGAAGAACTACGAGTAACTCTGGTCTGGGACGATTGGGGAGCATTCACTCTCACCGACATTGCCCTGGTCAACGATCTCGACCTGATTGTTATTGACCCCTTCGGTCAGGAATATCATCCCTGGGTACTCGACCCGGAAAACCCCAGCCAATCGGCTACGACTGGTGAGGATCACCTCAACGTGATCGAAACGGTGTCAATAATGGAACCATACCCCGGACTATATACCGCCAGAGTGCGGGGCTACAACCTGCCGGGCGGCCTCCAAAACTATGCTATTGTCTTCACACCCAACGCCATCCACAGACCCGGCAATCAAAGAGCGCTGGCTGTCTTTGATTCTGATGATGTCGAAATTGACCCCGGCCAATCGACCCTGGCCGAGTTCTGGGTCACCAACGTTGGTACTTTGACAGACTCTGTTACCGTTCACATTGAGGACGACCAGGGTTGGATTAGCGGCGTCATCGACGACGAGCTGACTCTCGGACAATATGACTCGGCGTACTACTCCGTCACCGCAACTATTCCCGCCGAGGCTATGGCTTGGGATAAGAGTTGGATTTCGTGTACGACTGTCAGTAAAACCGACGGAGCTATCAGTTCAACCAGTCAGGTAGCTGTGGATGCCAGCGCTAATTACAGCCTGGCGCTGACAATCCCCGAAAGCGATACCGTAGTATCGCCTCAGGTGGTCCCCATAGCCGTTACTGTGGAAAACACCGGCAATGACTATGACAGAGTAAGCGTCGTTCTATCCAGTGAACTGGAATGGGCACTCTACCCGGTTGCCCTGGCGGCCAATCTTGCACCCGGCACCGATACAACTTTCGACTTTACTATAACTGTGCTGGCCGAAGAAGATCACCTAGCCAACAACCTGATTACAATTGACGTCACCAGCGATGGTGGTATTACTGAGCAACCCTCCCTCACGCTGACAGTATATAATCCCTACCAGCCACCTCAACTGGCAACTCCCGACGACGATCTGTACACTCAAGGCCGGGTATTCACTTTCGATTGGGAAGATGTCGAGGCGGACTCCTTCGCACTTTACATCGGGACCGACCAGTTGATGACCGATGTCACACAAGACTACCACGGCTTCACTCAAAACTCATTTACCATGCCAACGGCAGACTCCCTCAGCGATGGCGGTTACTATTGGGCTGTCCGACGCTATGTTGGCACTGACTCATCATCAATTCAGCGTTTTCCACATTGGTTGGTGGTAGACAATATCGCACCGACTCCTGCTCATCCTGTCCACCCAATAGAGAATTCGTTTGTTGGCGTTCCCAATTTCGTATTTTATTTTGCGTGGGGTGCCATGCCCAACAGCGACAATGTAACCGAGGCTCCCGAATCATATCGCCTGCGCGTAAGTAATGATTCCACTTTTGCAACTGGCACTTTGCAATACGATGTCAAGTTTGCACCCGACTTCATCATACCCGATACTATTGATCAGGGATCCGCATACTGGGCGGTCCAGCGACTGGACCTAGCCGGAAACGAATCCCCGTGGTCCACGACCGCAGTTTTCAGACTCGATTCTGAAGCGCCCGCCATTCCCACGCAGATCACTCCGTACCATAACAGCGCCGCGGGCGGTCTGAGTGTCACCCTCTCGTGGGTTACCGACGAGCCAGCGCCTTACGATGAGTCACCGGAATCCTACTACCTGCAAATGGCCACTGACTCCAACTTCTACGATGTTGTTCTCGCCGCTCCGCAGGACTCAACTTCTCTGATTCTGCTGCGCGACGAGCTGGACCCGGACACACAATACTACTGGCGCGTTCGGGGAGTCGATTCGCTGGGACACCAATCATCGTATCAGTCAACCCCGTTTACGTTCTTCTGGATGGACCTTATCTGCGGCGACATTAACGCCAGCGGCAAAGTGAATATTTCGGACGTAACTTATCTGGTGGACTATCTCTTTGGTATTCCGCAAGGTGCTGAACCGCTGCCCTTCACCAGGACCGGTTCAACCAATGGCGACCAATACGTCAATATCTCGGATGTGACCTATTTGATAGATTACCTCTTTGGTATTCCACAGGGTCCCGAACCAATCTGTGACTGGTAAGTAGTAGTATTAGATCGCATCGAAGGATTGATCTTCAACAACAGTCAGACGAGCCAGACCCGCAGCAACAGTCTGGCTCGACACCACGCAATCGCCCCATTATAATCGCTTGAGCGCATTCATGGTTCCATGCTCTGATCATCCCGCTGTCTGCAGAAATCAGGGGCCGTATTAACTCAAAAACGCCAAACACCCTCTCCAAGGCTGGAATTCGCAAGAAAATCAGAGGAAATAGCCTTTTTTCGAAAAAATATGCGAAGCCACTGCCAGACCTTGGCAGTGTCGTGTTGTATCATATTTTTTGTGGTCTGTCTTCGTGCGTCGGTATTGGCGCTCAGAGACCACCCCCTACGGATTCGGGTACTGTCGAGTTGACGTTCGCCTTCGGGCTGATATGTCTCGGATGCGGACCAAACCGAAACCGAACCGGTTGCTGGGAAAGGAGGTAACACTTTCGAATTGATCAAATTGAAGCGATGCCCGCAGGCTGCGTGTTGGACATCCGTGTGATTTGGGCTTCGCGGGGTGTGGGAAACAAGACAGCCAGAACCACAACAACGCTTCTACTCTTTAGAGAGGAGAAAGCAATGAAACGAAAGTTTTTAATTACAGTCATGTTAGCGGGGGTACTACTGTGTGCGAGCGCCTTCGCCCAGAAAGACTACACCGACGATTTGGCGGCAGTTACCCAATGCCCAACCTGTGAATTTGAGTTCACCAATGATACCAATAATCAGCCTGACTCCACTGCAAATGTGGAGACTATACATAACTTCAAAATCTTCACAAATGGGTACAACGTCAAGAGGATCCATGTCATATTCAAAGTCAATCCGGTCCCCACACCGTTTGATACTATGTTTGTTGACCTTTACACTTGTGATATCGATACAGCTTCCTTTACAATTGATACGATCGGGAACTTTGATCCTACAGGGACCCAGACCTTTCACTATAATATTGAACCGTCTGGCGACGATACTCTTGACTATTCAAACGAGTCAGTTTTTAGTATAAAAGTCAGGATGCAGGAGTGTACTAGTCCCGATGACACTACATATATAACCATCTTCGATAACGTCGATCCTGTTATCAAGAATAGCTTTACCGATTCCTACGCCGAGGCACACCTTCCAGGAATCTTTGTTCATGGGTTTCGGGCGTTTAATGTCTCTAATTACGTCGCTGAGATCAGCTTCCACGGTGGCATCGATGATGTCGTGAAAACCTCATACGTCGGCGCCGATAGTCTGGGCACCCCCATCTGGATCGATACTCTTAATTTCGATTACGCAGGTGGTTATGAGTTCGACCTCGCCTTCGATCCCGAACTGGACTTCCATTCGATCATCACCAACTTCCGCTCGGGCAACGCGACCGCCACGGATGAGACCGACTCCACTATCCATATCAGCGCCACTTCATCCACGTGGGAGCACTCCGAAAGCGGTTACCCCTTGAGCCTGATGACGGTCAATTTCAATATTCAATCTGATGCCGAACCCGACACTGAGTACGCACTCTGGATCAAAGGTGACTACAACTTCTACTTCTGTTCCAACGTCTACGTAACCGACAACAGCGAGGACGATTACGTCAATATCAAGACGGTCGATGAAGCCGCCACCTGGCATCTGCCGACCAAATCAGTAGCGGTCAGTACCCAGAACGTGCCGCTTGAGATTGTAATCACCAATAACGCACCAATCTGGACCAGTAAGGTCACCTCCGACGCCACTGCCCGTTTCTCCTGGGATCCTACCACTCTGACCAAAGTTTCCTATGATGGCTTTGTCCAGGACTATATTGTGTTTGGGGACACGGTTTTCTGGGCCCAAATCGCTGTAGCCGGTACAGACGCCGAGTACTTTCAGGAGCACACGACCTATCTTTCGGTGGATGTCCCGGCCTCCTCCGTTAACGGTCACCAAATCGGCACGCTCACCGTTGACGCAGATAGTAATACGGGCACCGATGCTCTGGACTTTATAACTTTCCCGGACACCACCGACACCCAGCATTACCGAGAGGGCAACAAGATTCTGATAAAGCATACCGGCAATTACCTGCGAGCAATCGACTCGGTGCATGGCACGACTGTTTACCCTGGCGCACTGGCGCTTGATAGCGGCGCTATCACCCTCACTTCAGGTGG
>DAOWIM010000039.1 GCA_030640905.1 bacterium | reverse complement strand
GTTAAGTTTGCTCTTGTTCCCCTTAATGGGAAAAGTACCGCTGCCAGGAAGCGGACAAAGAGTAAAACAAAAAAATAGCGAGCCGATCCAATGAAACTTGTCACTTCCGAGTTGATACAAAAGATCGACCGGGAGGCGATCAATAATCGTGGTATCCCTTCCGAGCAACTGATGGAAAACGCAGGGCGTGGTATTGCCGAACAGATGGCAGACTATGTCGATCCTCTCCCCGATAAAAGCCGGGTGGCGATCTTTTGCGGCAAAGGTAACAACGGTGGCGACGGTTATGTCGTTGGCCGCTATCTCCACCAGTGGGGTCACGATGTGACGATTTACTTCATGGGGCCGATTGACAAATTGTCCAACGACGCCCGCCTCAATTACGACCGCGCATTGGCTGAGAAGATAGCGATGGTTGAAGCCATCAAGATGGTTGAAATCTCCTCGCCGAATGATCTTCCCGAAACAATTGAATGCGACATAATCGTCGATGCGATCTTCGGCACCGGATTCTCGGGCGCTCCGAGAGGTCTGTCGGCGGATATCATCGAACATATCAATTCTCAGGATGCGGTTATCGTCTCGGTGGACATGCCATCGGGACTGAACGCCAACAATGGCACGCACGAGGGCAACGTTGTTGCCGCCGATTTCACCTTTACGCTGGCGCAACCCAAATACGGGCTCTACCTCTCCCCCGGTCGTGAATTGGCCGGAACCGTTTTTGTGGTCCCGATTGGCATTCCTGATGATGATGTGGCTAAATTTGAGATCAAGGACGAGCTGATCACACCCGATTCGGTCTCGACGATGCTGCCGTTCCGCAAACCCGACGGCCACAAGGGCGATTTCGGCAAGCTGATGGTGCTGGCTGGATCAACCGGGATGACCGGCGCCGCTGCCCTGGCCGGGGAGAGCGCTCTCAGGTCCGGCTGCGGGTTGTGTAAAGTTGCCTGCCCCAAGACGGTACAACCGGTGCTGGCCACAAAGATGACCGAAGTAATGACCTACCTCCTCCCCGACGTTGCCAAGAAAGGCGCGCTCGCCCTGCGAGGACTCGGTGAGATTCGCAAGCTTCTCGACCAGCACGATGCCGTCGCTATCGGACCGGGTATCGGGACACATCACGAAACCGGCGAACTGATCCGCAGACTTATCTCCACTCTTGATAAGCCGGCAGTAGTCGATGCCGATGGCCTCAACGCTTTGTCCGGTCACACTGATATTCTCAAGGACAAGAAAGCGCCACTGGTGCTGACTCCGCATCCGGGGGAATTCCGTCGTTTGTGGGATGGTGAATATCCTGAAGAATTTCATGACCGGACCGAAGTTGCCCGCCAGTTTGCTTCTACCTATGGCGTGATCCTCGTTCTCAAGGGAAGCCCCACGATTGTGGCCGATCCCAACGGTCGTTGCTTTGTCAACCAGAGCGGCAACTCGGGGATGGCAACCGGTGGATCGGGCGATGTGTTGACCGGTATTATCGGATCATTCCTTGCGCAGGGAATGGCGGCGCTCGATGCTGCGATTGCGGGAGTGTTCATTCACGGTCTGGCGGGAGATATCGCCGCCAATGACCTTACCGAACGAGCCATGATCGCAAGCGACATGACCGACGCTCTACCGGAAGTGTTTGAGCTACTGGAGTGCGCGGAGTACAAAATGGCAATTGAGGTAAGAAGAGGAGTTAGAGGTAAGTATTGCTCTTCATGTAAAGTGTGGAAGCCGCTGACGGAGTTCCATAAGGACTCTTCGCATCGTGCTACTCAAGGGGGCAGACACTGTCGCTGCAAACCTTGTTATAAAGCGGGAAGAAAGAGGTTGGGATACTAGGACAGTCTTGTAGGGCAGTCCGCCACAGCGGACGGCCCTACTCACTATCATTTGTTTTCGATACCTAAAATACCACGGAATTCGTTCTCTAATTGTCCTTTCACAATCGGCACATCTTCGTTGATTTGTTTCCAGGCTTTATCCGACCTTTGTCTCGCATCCTTAAAATCATCGTCTCTCTTTGCGTTTCTTGAACCCTCAAATTGCATCCATATTTCATTGAACTTGGTCAGCAAAGAGTCAATATCTTCCGCAAGCTTTTCTTCAAAGAAAACCCGGTTTTCTTCAAAGTATGAGATGAGATCAATGTTCTTATTTGTCGCTTCAATAACTTTCTCTTGTTCGGTGGGCTGGCCAACGTATTGAAAGGGATTTAACAGAGAACGAATGCTTCGATGCACTTGCACAATTTTCTTATATACTTCCTTTATCACATCCACCCTCTCGGTCTGCAATCGCTCATATCTGATCTTATATTGTATGGCATCCTTTTCCAAATCAGACTTGAATCTCTCCAAATCACGATTTAGCATCTGCGAAAACAATGCCCTGGCGAGCCACGCGACGCCGGCTGCCAGCAGAGCAAATACGCCAAGGTTTTCAAGTATCTTTAACCATTCCATACAAAGTTACCTCATTAACTGTTTGAAAGCGACATGTCCCCTAAAGGCTAGCTGCCCACTCCCTCAAGTAGAGTTTTCTCTCCACTCTATTATCCGACATCTCTACGGTCATGATCACCTCCACTGATGATCTATATCACGAATCATCGCTCAAATTCTCATTCACCGACGGCTGCGTTCCCAAATCACACTTAAGCCAACATAATATGTTTGAGTTCCTTCTACCGACTGAATAGCGAACGTAAGGACACCGACAGAATTCTTATGACGGCTGCATAACGAGATTTCATAATTCGACATGAAAGCTGCCTCATATGGAACTGATAGGAAATCAACTAAGTATCCTGAGACGGCCAGTTGAACGAAAAGAGGCGACCGGGGCATGAGATTCAACGCTGCACCCAACCCGGCCCGGTACGCCATCTCGATGCCTGACGCCCTGGAAAAATAGGTCTTGTATGATACTGACTCTTGCTGGAGGCCAAAGCGAGCGGCGAAAAAGAAATTGGCGTCTGCCGAATAATGCTTGACCCAATACCAGGTAAAACTTGGGCCGAATGACTCAGCTGTCTGCTGACGTCGACTCAGTCGAGCGTAGGCAATGCCGACATCAAGGGCGCGTCCGGCGCTGACCGATATTG
>DAOWIM010000018.1 GCA_030640905.1 bacterium | reverse complement strand
GGGTCTACTGGTACACTCCGACTGATATGACGCCGGGTGAAGCCGGATATCTGGCCAATGAAGCTGATATGCTGGCCGGGACGTATGACTATAGCTATCTCGGTGACGAGGTTTTTGCCAGAACAGTTCTGGTCAACTGGAATGGCGGTACATTACCACCATTCAACCAGGATGTGCCGGAACAAGGTACTATCTTCAGGATTTCTACCGCTAAACCTAATGGCGCCGGTGACGTATACAGTTTCTCCACGGCCGGATATGAGCCGAGCGTGGCCGCCACCGGGACGGATGCATTGCTGGATAATATCAAGGCTGTGCCGAATCCGTACTACCTGTTCTCCAACTACGATGCGAGTCTTGATAAACGCGAAATGAAATTTACCAATCTGCCGGCCGAATGCACCATCTCCATATATAACTTGAGTGGTGACCAGGTGAGAGTACTTGCAAAGGAGGATCTTACCGCAACCCAGCTCACTTGGGATCTTCTAAATAGTTACGGTGTGCCGGTTGGCTCAGGAATCTTCATATATGTTGTTGATGCTCCCGCTTTCGGGCAGAAGATAGGCAAGATGGCTGTTTTCACCGAAGTAGAGCTGTTAGATCAGTACTAATCAGGGAAGGTAAGGTATTATGAAAAACAAGATATTACTTGCAGTAATTGTGATCCTTGCCGTGGGACTGAGCTCGGCCTACGCAGGGAACGCCAACAGGATAGGTACTGCCGGAGCACAGGAGCTGCTGATTCCGGCTGGCTCCCGCGGTGCGGCTCTGGGCGGGTCAGTAGTGGCCAACTCCTCTGGTGTGGATGCCATATACTGGAACCCGGCAGGTCTCGCCAACCTCCTCGATGGAACGGAAGCGATGTTCACACACCTCCCGTACTTGGCTGATATCGACGTGGAATACGCCGCCGTAGGTACCCATATCGAGGATTTTGGTACTATCGCAGTCTCGATAAAGGCGGTGAATATCGGCGATATAGAAGAGACCACGGAGGATTTTCCGGACGGTACCGGTCGGGTGTTCAGCCCGTCTTTGACCGTGATTGGACTCACTTATGCCCGGGTTGTCACGGCCAATGTCAATTTTGGGTTCACGGCTCACGTGATTAACGAAAGCATTTTCGAGGTTTCCGCCACCGGGTTCGCGTTCGATTTCGGATTTACGTACGAGACGAGATTCCCCGGGTTGGCACTCGGATTTGTGATGAAGAACTACGGGCCAGACATGGAGTTCTCCGGTCGCGGGTTTGACCGCATACCGGTAGACGAAAGACGTCCGGTCTCTTCTCGAAATGTGGGTTTTGAGCTGCCGACCTCAATTAACATGGGAATGGCTTATAGTTTCCTTGATTCCGGACCAAACTTCGCCACCGTTTCAGGGAACTTCCGTGCCAACAATCAGTCCCATGATTCCTGGCAGGGCGGTGTCGAATACGCCTACGACGGACACTATTTCCTGCGAGGAGGATACACTTACTCTGACCAGGATAACTACATCTACGGCTATTGCATGGGCGCTGGCTTGATCTATGAATTGGGTGATACCGAATTGTGCTTCGAGTACACCTGGCAAGAGTCAGACGTCTTTGATGACAACCAGTACTTCACCTTCAAGGTGCAGTTCTGATCCGTCACCGAAGATGATTTAGTTAGACAGAGAGTCGGGTATCCGAAAGGGTACCCGACTTTTTGCTGTCTCCGAGTTAGTCAAACAGTGCGCCCTTTCTTGACAATCAGTCGATGATTGTGCACCATAGGCAAATGCCAGTTCCGATTGTGTGTGGACAATGAAGCTCGACAGCAGGTATATCTCTCGCCCGGGAATATACTGCCTTCTGGTCGGTATTGTTCTGGTGGCTTTTTTTGAATTGTGGCGGTTGATTCTGCTGGCAATTGTCGACGACGGTGCCGCCAATGTGCCCGTTGCTATTCTTGCGAAATCATTTCTGGTTGGCGTCCGCTTTGACATTTTGATAGCGTCGTTTATCATGATGCCGCTTAGCCTTTTGGCCGTCATACCGCTGGTCGATATCGCCCGCAATAGAACTGTTCGTTTCGTTCACACGATCATCCTGAGTCTCTGTGCTGCCGGAGCTTTTTCGTTGCACTTGGCCGATATTGAGTTCTTCGATTTTTTCAACGTTCGCCTCAACGGTATCGCCGGGCAATGGGATGACACCCCCGGTATGATGATACAGATGGTCTGGGAAACTTACCCGGTGATCGGATACCTGATCCTCTACGCGGTAGTTTTGGCCGCTTTCATCTGGGTTGTTCGGCGTTTGCAACGGTGGTTATTCCGGAGTTTTTTCATCTCTCCTTTCTGGGTTCATTTGCTGTATCTGTTGCCCCTGATGGTCATTCTCTTTGGTGGAGCGCGAGGCCGGATCACCGACAAGACCGTCATTCGCTGGGGCGTGGCTTATTTTTCGGAACACGAATTCGCCAACCAACTGGCGCTGAATCCTGTCTATACATTTTTGCATGATGCTGTTTACAGTTCGGACGAGAAGGAAGACCTTCGGAAATTCGCCGAAGATATCTCGCGTCCGAACGCCGAGACGACAATCCGAAATCTCATCGGCATGAGCGTTGATGATCCAATAGTGCAGAACCTGAGAATTCACCGCCGGGTTGTTTTTGATCCTCCCTCCGGCGACCCGCCAAACGTCATCCTGATCATTATGGAATCGTTTGGAGCTACCAAGATCGACGCGCTGGACAACATTTTTAATGTTCCACTCTCGCCCTGTTTTGATTCGCTTACCAAAGATGGTTTGTTGTTTACCAATATGTACTCCGAAGGCATGCACACCTACTCCGGTATATTTGCGCCTCTCTTCGGATACCCGCACTTGCTGGGCAAGGGACTGATGAAACAGGTACGGGGGGACTATCACCTCTGGGGGCTGCCATCGATTCTCCGCGCTCACAACTATGAGACCGTATTTATATTGCCGCACGATCCTCACTGGGATAATATCCAGGGCTTTATGATATCAAACGGTTTCCAGCGGGTGGTATCGGCTCTTGATTTTGATGAAGAACTGCATCTTGGTACGTGGGGTGTGCCCGACCACGTCATGTTTGATCGGGCTATCGATGAGATCGACAGCCTCAATGGCAAACGATTCTTTGCCACGATGCTGACCGCGTCCAACCACGGGCCGTGGCTTGTGCCCGACGTTCCTTTCCAGCGAGTGCCACCGGGGACACCGGATGAAGATATCCTCAACGCGTTTAAGTATTCCGACTGGGCGCTGGGGCGGTTTATCAGGACCGTTCAGACTGATCCGGCTTTCGCCAACACAATCGTCGTTATCACTTCCGACAATGGCGCCGGTGGACGGAAGCGAATTCGGATGGATCCCAGCCGCGTGCATATTCCCATGTTGATACTCGACACCCGAGGCAACTTGCCGCGCGATGTTCGCACCGATCAACTGGGCAGCCAGATGGACATCCTCGCGACAATCATGGGGTTGGTTGGGCTCGACTACGATGACTACTCGTTTGGGCGTGATCTTCTCGATTCCACCTCCACCGTGGAGCCGTTTGCATACCTCTCGGAATGGTACTACCTCGGTTTTATTCAGAATGGATACTACCTTGTTTCTCCGCAGCGAGGGCGCGGGTCGCCGAGACTGTATCGTCTGCCCGATGTGACGGTCAACCTGGCCGATTCTCTTGCGGAGATGACGGCAGAATACAACAAGAGAGCGCTTTCGATTTTCAGCGTTGGTTACCACAACCTGCTGCGACCGTTGATTGGTGCCGATAGCGCCGCGGTGACGGCTGCAGGTCGGTAACAATGCATATTTTCGTGTAGGTTTATTGGGGAAGATAACTATATTAGGATTAGAGTATCTAATCCCTGATCGGAGGGTAGTATTGATGTTCATATCCAGAAATAATCGTTTATTTGGCCGCCTGGCGGCATGCTCAGCGGCGCTCGTTGTTGTACTTGTTTTCCTTCTTGTCGTCACCTGCGGAGAATCTGACGAACCGGCCAGCGGACCACCGGCTGGACCAATTCTGGAAGCAGTCAGTCCTCCAGTTGTCACCTGCACTGATACCAGCGCCTGTGCTGAGGCTATCAGCACGCTGGGGCACACCCTTGAATATCGATTCGACTGGCTGGATGGCTCCCCGATTTCTGAATGGTCTACCGAGAACTGTCGCAATCACGACATTAGCCCAACTGCTTCCTGCTGTGCCATAGCCCAGGCTCGATGTGCAACTCATACCAATATTGTCTCAGCATGGTCGGTCTGTGCGTCATCAACGCTTGACGGCAACTGGACCGCCAACGCCACTATTACGGTGACTCATCCGGGTGAGTTCGGTCCCTATCAAGACTTTCAGGATATCATCACGCTTTCGGTAAATTTCACTGTTGGCGGTGGTTCCGTTGCCGGCACGGGTACCGGTTCGCATGCGGTTACCTTTACGCCCGGTCCCGACTGCATTGAATCCAGCATTGACGCTCCCGGATTTACTGTTGCTCTGGCCGGTACAGCCTCTGCCGGTGCGCTTGAGTTTGTAATTGTACCGATGGGTATGATGTCGGTGACTTATGTTGTGACCTGTCATCAGGGACAGTCCGACTATACCTATCCTCAGATGGGTTACTTGGAAAGCTCGATCATGAGTCAGGCTATTGACTATGTGTTGACCCCGATTTCAGGTACAGCCACCACTACCGGGTCCGGAATCGAGCCATCAGGAGGTGACATCCCTCTGGAATTCAGTTACTCGATTACTATTCAGAAGCAGTAGAACCTGTTGGATGAAAGTTCATGAATGCTCGTTGCGTGCAAGAGCAGATATAACAAGGGGAGATTGATTATGCGAAAATCTGTGCTGCCTATCCGGACATTTCTGATGGCCCTGATCGTGCTCGTCATATCCTGTAGTGATGACAAGTCAAGCAATTCTACCCCGAGTGGTCCACGGGTCGATGTGACCACCGTTTTCCTTAGCGAATACTACGAAGTACTGTTCTTCCGTCCTGACTGGTCGCCGGATGGAATGAATATCGTCTATAGCGGAGGACCGGTCGGTGATGTCTGGAGAGTAGCGGCCGGCGTCGGTGCTTTACCAATTCCGGTCACTGATCATGAGTCTGACGGTCTGGGGTACGATGGCTGGACGCCGGGTTATCTCGAGGATGGCCGTATCGTCTATTATGATGGGTGGATTCCCGATGATATGGATAATATGCACCTGATGGCCGCCGGTCCGACTCAAATTGACGGTAACCCTGCATCGACCGTTTTGCAGACGTTTAACGGTACTCATATTGGTATCGCCCCGACTTCAACGATTTCACCAAGTCATCTCTCTGTCTCGGGTGACGGCCAGCGGGCAGTGGGGCGGTGGAATGATGTCTATACGCTTGACTGGTCAAGCGGACCAGTGATATCAGCTAACCTCACGACCACTATCGGCTCAGCCGTTTTCTGTACCATATCGCGCGATGGTACCCGTATTGTTTACCAGGCCCCGGGTAGTGTCATCGCCTGGGTGCCGTTTGAGGGAGGCGAGCCGACCGTTATCGGGAGTGGGCGGTGTCCGACCTGGAATGGTGACGGTACCCTGCTGGGTTTCTCCAACAGCAGTGCCACCGCCTATATCGTCCACAATATTGCAACCGGCGTGTCGAAGACGTACACGATGCCGAGCGGTATGGAGTTGTCATTGCCTGTTCTGTCATGGGACGGTACTAAGGTCGCTTTTCGGGCCGCCAGTGGAGATACTGCTACTGGAATCAGGTTCGGGCAACTGGTTGATGTGGAGTAAAGGCGCTGTAAAAGTAAAAACCCGACAACTCTTGCGAATCGCCGGGTCGGTCAAACTGTTGGGATTTACTTAGAGCAACCCAACGTATTTGTAACTGGGCTGCACCTAAGTAGCAGTCACCTCACATAAATTCGATTTCAAAAGACCACCTCCTTTCTTGTGTAATTATAGTATCGGTAAATTGGCCGTCTGATGCAATAGAAAAATGACGACAATTTCAGCGATGATTTACCGTCGGATCGGGGGAGATGTGCCCCAAATTTAGTCTTGCCTCTTGGCTGGCCAATATTTAGTTTGGCTACTGTGGTTTGTTTGCGCCGTAATCTGTAGTTTGCGGCGGGAGCAAATCCGGCTTGCTCACGTTCTTGAGGCGGCCTATAATGAAGCGGTTACGCGGCCCTCACGGTCAGCATTCTTTTGCGTGAGGGCAAAAAGTGACTTGTCACGCCCCCGTAGCTCATTTGGATAGAGCATCTGCCTTCTAAGCAGAGGGTACCAGGTTCGAATCCTGGCGGGGGTGCTTTCTTTGCTTCCAATTATTTCAACATGACGTATGGGTGGCAAGGTCAAACTCGTTTGGCCTTGACCGAATCACACCCAAACAAGTCTGAGGGTGCCACCCAGGCCGATACGGAGTTATTTTTTTCCACTGAATGCATAACCATGATCATACTCAAATGAGTCCAGCACTTCGCTAAGGATCTTCAGGTTGTTGATAAGCTTTTCAAGTGAATTGTTAGAAGTAAGATAATAGTGTATTATCACATAGCCGTAACTGGAGTACTTCTTTGCCATAATAGAGAGGATAGGCTTGGCACCCTCGTATTTCAGGATCATGATAAAGAACTGTTTCTTCACGTGATAAAGATCCCTTTTAATATAACTTCCATCCTGAATGTGTTTTGCAATGCCAACGATGTCACTTACAGGTGTGGCATAGCCAATATAGGTGTCGATATTCTTCTTTGACTCTCTTCTATTAAACCTGATTTGTATTAGGAAATAGGGATACTGTTTGGTTTTACGAAATCCTAAATCAAATGGAATCGGTTGAAGCGTATTGAATTCTTTGAGTTCGTCCGCCGCGATTTCTTTCCACCCATTCGGCACACGAAAAGAGAAATGTCCTTGCTTATTATGATATTTGTTGCTGTTCTGTTGAACTGATACGACTGGCTCTGTTTCGGGTGAGTGAGTCGTACAACTCACCACGCAAATCAAGACCAAAGTCATTACATAAAGGATCGTTTTCACTGTTGTCTCCCTCTTGATATCGGACGGGTGGCAAGGTCAAACTTGTTTGGCCTTGACACGATCACCCTCGAACAGGTGTGAGGCTGGTGGACGGGCTGGAGTGGGAGTCAGAAACGATGAAAATTCCCGGTTTGGAATTCTGGATTAACTTTGTTTATTGCCTCCAGGACCTGCTCTAGGCGCTCAATATGCTGATTGTATTTGTCTTTGATCATCCGCCGTTGATCATCGTGGGCACTAATGGGACCTTCCTCGGGTAACTTTGTGTTTGCCAACTCACGGACGATGTTCGCTAAATCATAGTAGAACCTTGTTATGTCGCTGACTATCTTGTGAAATAATATCTTCTGTTTGAATCCAGATTCTGCGAGTGTGAACAAAGTCCCATGCCAATCAGATAGGATTTGCAGACGTTCCGATAGACTCTTGATATGCGGATGCAGAGCCTGGTCCTGAACCAGTGTATGGCTTAGCGAGTTCACGTAATTCAAGAGGGAATTGGTCTGATGGGGGGCAAAAAAATGATGAGACTCCTGCACAACCTCAGCCAGTTTCATAAGACTTCGTTGTTGTTGTCTTTTCTTCCTTGCCGAGTCCACCCAACTCTTGAGTAGTCTTGAGGCCGGAATGATTCCCAACACGAGAGTTACCCCAAAAGTGCAGACAATAAAACCTATGAGTATATTACGAAACCACATGGGAATGGAAGTCCCTTTGGTAAACAAGAAGACCACAAGACCAGCGCCCCAGCCGATTAGAGTGAAAATCAACTGAAGCAGCCCCAATGGCCATATCTTTGACTGCTCTGGCCGAATTTGCCAATCAACGTTCATTGAATTCAGTCCCGCTTGAGAATTACTTTGTCTTGTGTCAATATAGGACTTCAAATTGCTGACCTCCAGCAAAAAGTTTAGCTTTGGATCATGGGTGCCAGGGAGGTAGTAATGTAGGGCAGTCCGCCGCGGTCGAAGATGCGCCGAGGCGTGCGGATGCGATCTTGCTACCCCGCCGCCCATCGCACACAAAGACACCGCGAAGCGGAAAAAGCCACTATGTGGCCAAGCAGCCACTATGTGGCCAAAATCAGTACCAAACCACTTCTGATAACGTGACCACCCACTTAGGCAAAGGACAAATCCGTTATGGCCATTGAAAAAGTTAAGAGTGGTGCCCCGCCCACAAAAAAGCCACGTTGTGGCCGGCAATGCCGGTCTAGAAGTGGCTACGCCACCCAAAAAGACTATCAACTCACCTCTCCCAAACCCGAAATTCGCAAAACGAACCCATTTGCCTAATGAGTAGCGCATCTTCAACCGCGCACGGGTGGCAAGGTCAAACTCGTTTGGCCTTGATAGGATCCGCAGATGGGAGGGGCACTTGGGTGGCTGATCGGGCTTTTGAACCGATGGTCGGTTCGGCTATTGCGTTGATCAAATCACAGGCGATTTAGTTTCAGATATAAAAAGGGCGCGCGAGTCATTTTATAGACAGGCGCGCCCTCGAAAGAGAGGCGTTCAAGAACCTCAGTTGTTACCCGCCATCAGGCGAGTTGCTTTTCTGGTTGTTCAGCCATTTGGCTGATTTCGCCAGCAATCTTTCCAACATCAAGGAATATCAACAGTTTCTCTTCCTGTTTAGCGATACCATTGATATAGTCGGAATTGACTGTAGTTACAATATCAGGTGCAGGCTCGATTGTAGAATTAGGTATCTTGATAACCTCTTCAACCGAATCGACAATCATGCCAATCACATGACCATTAACATCGCATACAAGTATCCTGGTAGACTTATCCCACTCCTTCGGGTCGAGGCTAAACTTCGTCCGGAGATTGATAACCGGAATAACCTTGCCTCGCAGGTTGATCACACCTTCACAATAATGCGGTGCCTCAGGAACCTTGGTGATCTCGACCATCCGATTTATCTCCTGAACCTTGAGGATGTCTATTCCAAACTCCTCATTCCCAAGGCAAAAGGAAACAAGTTGAACAAGATCGCCCAGGCTTCCATTAGAAGTTGCTTCTACTATATCCATATCTTAAATCCTCCGAAATAATTCTGAGTACTCATAGAATTACGCTGCTGCCTAAGCAGTTATCTCCTGTGTGTCTTTAGAAGTTTTGAACCGTCCGACAATCTCCTGGAGTCCGTCAGCATTGCGGCTCAGTTCTTCAGCCGCAGTTGCCGCTTGACCAGCTCCTGCCGCTGATTCCTTAGTCGCAGCGGAAACCTGTTCAATATTTCTGGCGATCTGTTCGGCAGCCGCCGACTGTTCCTCTGTGGCGGTTGCTATTTGCTGGATCATATCCATAACCCGCTGTGAACCATTCACAACTTCAGAAAGGCTGGTACCGGCTTTGTCCGCAAGCTCACGCCCACTATCGACTTCCTTGGTGCCGGCCCCCATTGAACTTACAGCTTCCTTCGTTCCCTGCTGGATGCCCTTAATCATTACGGTTATTTCCTTAGTAGCCTGACCGGTCCTCTCGGCGAGTTTCCGGACCTCATCAGCAACCACTGCGAAACCGCGACCCTGTTCTCCTGCCCGCGCCGCTTCAATAGCAGCATTAAGAGCAAGAAGGTTGGTTTGGTCAGCAACATCATCAATCACGCCGATGATTTCGCCGATTTGATCAGCAGATGTCGCCAGCTTGTCGATGTTCTCAGCTGATTCGCGAACAACAGAAGAGATTCTGTTCATCCCTTCGATAGTTTCCTGAACCACCTGACCACCGTTGGTTGCTGTATCGGAGGCAGCTCTTGATCCCTCATTGGCTTCACCGGCATTTTTGGATGATTCGACGATTGTTGCTGTCATCTCCTCTACCGCTGCTGAAACCTGGGTTACCTGCTGTTCCTGGTTTTGAGCTCCTCTGGAAATCTGCTCAGCAGCAGAAGAAATCTCTGTTGCAGCAGATGCCACTTCAGTGGAGCTATTGCCGAGTTGTTTGACCATGGTTACGAGGTTGGTAACCATAGTGCTGAAGGAGTTGCCCAGCACATCCTTCTCAGATTTTGGCTCAACTGTAATGGTGAGGTCGTTTTTAGCAATCGACTCCGCCGCTCCCGCCAGCTCTTTCATGTAATCGATAAGCCGTCGGAAAGCTTCAGCCAGTTTTCCGATTTCATCTTGTGACTCAAGCTCGATCGTGTGCTCGATATCGCCTGTTGCAATTTCCTGGGCAACAAACGCCATGCGTGAAACCGGATTGGAAATACCACGGGCGATAATAAAGGCTATGAAAGCTCCCAGAAGGATGGCACCGGTGACAAATGCGATGGCCAAAGTAATAGCTGAAGCCTGAGCGGCTAACATCTGGTCTCTTTGTTCTGAACGCAGATCATCAAGAGTGCTGACAGCCTCCCGGCCCGCTGCCACCATGGCCTCATCGGCCTTAAGCTGCTCTCCATGGAGACTGCGATATGTATTGAACCCGCTTTCGTAATCGCGCACCGCCGCAATGATGGCATCAATCTGATCCAGGTTTAATTGCTGTTTCATTTTAGACCTGGTTTTCTCACACTGTTCGACAAATCCATCAATCGTAGTTAAGACTGTTTCTGCATATTCATCGTTCTTACGTATGATCCAGTTTTTTTCTGCCTGTCGGGTTTCTAACATGTATCTGATCAGGCGATTGGCATCGTCAGCCTTGCCCCAGCGTTCAGCAAGCTTGGCATGGACCACACCCTGGGTGAACTCCTCCTCCATTTTTTGTTTCTGCCCCTCCCTGAGCGCACCAGCTTCTTTATTGACTATTCGCGCCGCCGCCACCATGTTCTCCAGGGCGATTTCCGCGTCGTGATGTATTGATACCCAGTCGTCAAATGCCGCGAGGTAATCCTTGGTATAGCCACGTGACTCTTCTATGGCTGCGATATCTTCCTGGCGCATGAAACGGGCTTTTGTTTCATCTGCCTGCGCGTACATCTTGTCAACTGTTTCATGTACTTGATCAACATATTTCTGGTCGCCGCGCATGATGTAGTTCTTTTCCTGTTGACGGCAATCCTTGGCCCACTTGATGAGCCGGTTGGCGTCATCAGCATTCGTGACCTTCTGCTGAACAGTATTCAAACCATCCCAGGCCACGTAACCAATGGCCATGGCCAGGATCAATACGATTCCGAAGCCGATGTACAACTTCTTGGCGATTTTGAGGTTCTTCCAACTCATGATTTTGCTCCTTCTAATTCAGTTTGTTTCAGCTTAGATGTTAATTTGCCCGTGCGTCCTTCCTCCTTCTTAAAATGCAACCTGGAAGTTCATCAGGAACTCATTGTTGTCCACCGATGCTCCCTGTTCGCTATTTATCTTATAATTCAATTTGTATTTTTGTATATTTCTTTCCCCCGATATTTCTATTCTTGTCTCTCATGTAATTTGTGGTTCCCTTTGTTTCTTTAATCAAACTTAATCGGCCCCTAACTCACCGCGATCAAGAGATTATTATGGTATATATTTGGTATATCGAAATTATACCATCCCAATAATGCCGAGATATCGCCTAACCGTCAGGGGGACTGTTGGTTAAGTTTGTTGGGGCGCAATAATTAGCTTCAATTTCGGTTGCTGCAACTTCATTGGCTCCGGCTCGTACACTCCAATATGAATAAGCAGAATCAAACGGAGGAGCGTATGAAGGTGTATGGGAAAATTGCGGTGGTGGCTGTGGCCATCATGGTCATGCTGTCGTTGACAGTGCAGGCGCGGCGCGGGGAAGAGCTGTCGGAGACGTATGACGCTAAGAAGATGGTCAGGATCGAGACCGTCAGCGGCGATTGCACGATTACCAAAAGCACGTCCGGTAAAATCGAAGTTCAGGTGTTTGCATCGGTGCGTCCATCCGATTCGTTCGAGCCGATAATCAAGGAGCGGGCAAATTCGCTGCGGTTGTCAGAACGGTTTCATGGATCATCGAGCGGTCGGACCGAGTGGATTGTTGCTATCCCCGAAGGTACGGAAATCCGGTTTGAGACTGCATCGGGGGATCTTGTTATTGAGGAGATGAACGGTGAGTTTGAAGCCAGTACCGCTTCCGGCGATATCAGAGTTGAGAAGTGTAGTGGAGAGTTCGATTTCAATACGGCCTCAGGTGATATGGAACTTATCGATTGTACCGGCGACTTCAACCTGAACTCAGCTTCGGGCGATATCGAGACAGAAAATTGCAGGGGTGAGTTTGAGGTCGATGTGGCTTCCGGAGAGATCGATGTCAGAGGTGTAATTCTGGAGCATGCCAGCCATTTTTCCTCGGCCTCAGGTGACGTTCAGGTCATTCTCGGCGCGAGTCTGACCGAAGACCTCTCAGTTTCGACCGCTTCCGGTAGTGTGGTGCTTGACTATGATGGTCACCCGATTGAAGGATATTTCGAGTTTACCAGCCGTAAGCGGCATGGACGGATCGATTCACCGATTGATTTTGACGATGAGGAAACGTTCCGGCGTCACGGTGAGCGATACGTGAAGAAGGTTTTCACCAGAGGCAAGGACACTCCGGAGATTCTGCTCAGTACTGCGAGTGGCAGGATTTCGCTTGAAGAAGGGTAGTCGTTCGATCAGCAATTGACTATAGATGCGTAATGAGGCAGGGTCAAGTGCCCTGCCTTTTCTATGTCCGGTTGTGGGGCCGGTCGGAGTTACCCGACTGGTTCGAGTTTCTTTGTTTTCCGCTTTCCGGTCTTTTTCGGCGCTACGATCTCTTTGTCGGCCAACTCCCGAACCTTTTCCAGTAATTCGGGAATATTCAGCTTGGTGACGTGGGCGTTAGCTCTGAGAAACTCTGCTCGTTTTTTCATGCCCATGTCGCCAATCGATGAATAGACAACTACCGGGATGTTGGGGTCGCAACCGGCGTTGTTATCGCGGATTGTTGCCAGAAGGGCCAGGCCGTCCATCTGTGGCATCTCGATATCGGAGAGCACCATAAAATAACTGTTGCCATCTTTGAGACGCTTGAGGGCTTCTTTGCCGTCGCCAACAGCGTCAACTTCAAACCCAAATTCACTCAGTTCCGCAACCAGCATTGCCCGTACCGAAGCTGAGTCTTCCGCCACGAGGATTTTGCGTCCGCCGCCGTCGAATTCGATATGCGCCGTTGCGGCTTTTTGTCTCAGGCGAAGTTTGGGGCTAAGGTCGAGGATAATTGCTTCGTAATCGAGCAGCGAAATAATGTGGTCCTCGGTCGGTTTGACCATCCCTAGGACAAAACGATTATCAAATTTGCCCATCACGTCGTTGGCATCAATGACATCTTCCCACTTGAAATGATGTATCCATTCAACACGCTCGGCCATGAAACCGGCGGAGACTTCAAAGAACTCGGTGATGATTACCTTGTTGTGCTGGTTGGTGTCCACCGGCGGTAGCCCGAGGAAGTGAGCCATGTCAATTATCGGAATGATCAGGCCGCGGTCCTCGAAAATGCCTCTCACCGAAGCGTGAGATTCCGGGACGTTCGTTTGCAGATGCAGGTCAGCAACAATCTTGTTGACCTTCAGGATGTTGATGCCAAAGCTTATGCCCGAGACCCTGTACTCCAGGATACGGACTTCGTTTGACCCGCTTTTCAGATATGATTCAGCTTCATTGTTCATCTGGGATTCCCCCAATTGGTAGATGACACCGGAACACAGCTCCACTATTCTTGCTGTTTTCGGCTTTGATTGACCCATTCATTTCGGTAATTGCCAGTCGGCAAAAATATAGTCCGATTCCAACGCCCCGGGTCAAGCCACGGGACCTGTAATCGGCCTGGTTATATAATTCAAATAACTGTTCCGGATCTACTTCCTCGCCAAATCCGGTGCCTCCGTCGGAAACGACGATCTCAGCAGTGGTTTTCTTCTGTATAACCTCAACATTGACCTCTCCACCGGACGGAGTGTGTCGCGTTGCATTATAGATCAAGTTGTCGAGGATACGTCCCAGAAGCAGGCGATCCCCCTTGACAGTTACCGAATCGGAGGGAAGGCGGTAGAGAACGGTGATACCATTTTCATCGGCACCTGCCTGCGCCATTATACAGGCATCGGTAACAACCGCTTTGAGATCAACATCTTCTATCGCCACATTTAGTTTCATCTGCGAGGCGCGCGCGGAGGACAGTAGATCATGCCTGAGTGCCTCGGCTCGTTCCATCGCAATTTTGCTGGATTCGAGCAGTTTTCGATGAGTCGGTTTGTCAGGGTCGAAACG
>DAOWIM010000025.1 GCA_030640905.1 bacterium | reverse complement strand
CCCTCATCGCGTAGCGGCGGGCCTTGTGTCCGCCGTCATAGCATCGCTATAAGGAGTTTTTCAACAGCCTGCCTATCTTTTCCTGGAAGAAACTGCTGCCACCGGTGTATTCACCACAGACAGTTACAAAAAAGAGACAATTCAGTCTGGAGGTGAAACATGGGTACGAGATTCCAAAACATCTGTTGGTCTGCCGTAATCCTGCTGGTGGGCGTTGCTGCAATTTTGTCGGCGCAGCCAACCGGCACTCTGCAGGGCGTAGTGACGGATAAAGAAACGGGCGAGCCGGTGGCAGGCGCAGCGGTGATTGTCGTCGGTACAAATCAAGGCAGCTACACGCATCTTGACGGATCATTTCTGATTGAGGGCGTTCCGGTCGGAACGCATACCGTCAGGATCAACCATTTCAAATTCGAGTCGGCGATTGAAAACAAAGTCTCTGTTCAGGCCAATTCATCAAGTTCCATGACTATTGAGTTGGTCCGGGTTGAACCAGTGCCACTCCCGTTCGAACTCAACAATAAACGCGGGCCGGCATTATATACACTGGACGCTATGATGATGACATCTGAGATCGAACTCAACGGCCTTGGCGCTCAACAGTACCACAAGGGGCGAGTGTGCGCTCCCTCGATCAGCTATGGCCGCAACTTCCCGCCTGCTCACGGCGGCAACAGCATCGTCAACGGTGAACCGTACGATGCGATGTTCTTCAAAAACTACGGCGTCAATCCTTTTGTCGATACTGAGGATGATCACCTCTCGACTTTTGCCGTCGATGTCGACGATGCCTCATACATCATGGCGCGTTCGTATCTCGACCGTGGCGCCCTTCCGCCACACGAAGCAATCCGCACCGAGGAATTTGTCAACCATTTCAACTACCATTACACACCGCCCACCGATGCGCCGTTTGGCGTGATGCTTGAAGGGGCACTCGCACCGTTCGGACCAGCCAATTCGCTGTTGCTGAAGATCGGGATCAAGGGTCGCGAGGTTCAACCGGAAAATCGGAAAGATGCCAATCTCGTTTTTGTCATTGACGTATCCGGTTCAATGGCCCGCGAAGACCGCCTTGGTCTGGTCAGGAAAGCTCTGCGCATGCTCGTTGACGAACTAACGCCGCGGGATCGTGTCGGGATCGTTGTCTATGGATCAAGAGGGCAGATTGTTTTGGAGCCGACTTCTACGGAGGACAAGAGTCGGATCGTGGCCGCCATTGAATCTCTACAAAGCAATGGTTCCACTAATGCCGAAGAAGGTCTCAGGCTTGGTTACGAAATGGCCGAACGTTCGTTTGAGGCCGGTAGAATCAACCGCGTCATTCTTTGTTCCGATGGCGTTGCCAATGTTGGTCGGACCGGACCGGACGACATTCTCAAACAGATCAAAAGATTTGCCGAGATGGGAATCACGCTTTCGGCGATCGGTTTTGGAATGGGTAACTACAACGACATCCTGATGGAGAAGCTCGGCAACAAGGGCAATGGTCACTATGCTTACGTTGATAATCTGAGCGAGGCCAGACGTATCTTCGTTGAAAACTTGACCGGTATGCTTCAGGTGATTGCTCGTGATGTCAAGATTCAGGTTGATTTTGATCCTGAGATCGTGCGCAGCTATCGTCTGCTCGGGTACGAGAACCGCGATGTTGAGGACAATAAATTCCGTGACGACAAAGAAGACGGTGGTGAGATTGGCGCCGGCCATTCTGTCACCGCTCTCTATGAAATCAAACTGCAGAAGGCATCCATCTCGACCGATCTCGGCACAGTGTTCGTTCGATACAAGAGTCCTGATCAGGAAACAGTTACGGAGATCAATTATGCCATATCGCTGGGACAGTGCCGTGCATTATTTGCATCCGCGTCAACTCAGCTAAAGACTGCTGCTATCGCAGCCGAATTCGCAGAGATTCTGCGAAACTCATACTGGGCGCGAGGCTCCAAGCTTGATGATCTCCTCGCGGTCGCCAGCACTCTCTATGTTGACACCAACTCTACAGATATTCTGGAGCTTATGCATCTGATATCCCGCGCCGACGGCCTCAAGCAGATCGCTGAGAAATAACACGTTTCTCTCCAATGGAAAACGGGTGATGATCTTCGGACCATCACCCGCTATTTTTTCAGTAGCAAAATGTCAGTCGGTTCACAACATGTCACCATTACTCTCAATCAACCCATCTTTCAGACGAATGATTCGCTCGGTACCTTTGGCAATGTTGACATCATGCGTGATAATAAGGATCGTCTTGCCTGCCTCCCTGAGTGACTCAAAAATACGAACAATTTCCGCCCCGGATTTACTATCAAGGTTTCCGGTTGGTTCATCGGCCAGAATAATCTCCGGTTCATTGGCCAGAGCACGGGCAATAGCGACACGCTGCATTTCACCACCGGACATTTCGGTCGGCTTGTTGCCGATCTTGTCGGCCAGACCGACCCGCAAGAGCACTTCTATCACTCGCGCCCGGCGTTGCTTGCCTTTCATACCGGCAAATAGCAACGGCACTTCGACATTCTCAAAAGCGGTTGCATACGGAAGGAGATTGAACGCCTGGAACACAAAACCGATTTTCTTATTGCGGATATCGGCCAGGTCATTGGAAGAGAGTGTCCCCACCGGACGACCATCAAGATGAAAATCACCGTCGGTAGGAATATCGAGACAGCCGATGATGTTCATCAGCGTAGATTTGCCCGACCCCGAAGGACCAACAATGCCAACGTACTCACCTGTACGAATATCAAGATCGATACCTTTGAGGGCGGAGAATGTCACTTCACCCATAGTGTAAACTTTGGTAACGCCTTTCATCTTTATCATCGAAAAGAACTCCTCACTTGCACGTCAATGTCAAAACTGCCTTACTCATAGCGCAATGATTCCACCGGGCTGACCGAGGCTGCCTTCATGGCCGGGAAAAGACCCGAGATCAAACCCATTATTCCGAGAATTGTAACAACAATAATACCGATCTCCAGGGAAATCGTCGGTCGTCCCATCATGTCCAGCACTTCCGATTCAATCGGCACTCTCTTGAACGCCTCGGTGAGCACATAGCTCAACGACATACCACCGAACCCACCAAAGAACGTAATGATCAAAGCCTCTATCAAAAACTGAGTCAGGATGTATGACTTCCGGGCGCCCATCGCCATCTTGATCCCGATCTCGCGGGTACGTTCCTTGATCGAAACATACATGATGTTGGCCACGCCGACACCGGCAATCAGCAGCGTCAAAGCACCGATAATACCGAGGAATATTTTTGTGCCTATCAATATGTTGTCAAACTCCTTGGCACCTTCGATAGTATCCCACATTGAAAGAGCGCGGTCATCAGTAGGGTCAAATTTATGTCTGGCCCCCATAGCTTCAAAGACCTGCCGCTCTACTTCCTTGTTGTCAGCCTCGGGCGTCAGCTGATAAACGATGTCGTTAAGCCAGAGGTCGCCGTAGATAGCTTCAAATGTTGTCAGCGGGATAGATAACTTGTCCTCATCCATCCCGGAGTAATTACCCATCTGCATTTTTTCCTGCATCACCCCAACTACCGTGAACGGGATTGATCTGATCAGAATCTGCTGACCGATCGGATCCTCATCGTCAAACAACCGTTGCTTGATCTCCCACCCGAGGAAAACAACCCGTCGTCTCAATTCGATATCCAAATCATTGACCATTCTCCCGCCCATGATTGGGATGTAGTTGCGCATATGTTCGTAGTTTGGCGTCACGCCAATGACGTGTTCACTAAACACCCGGTCAGCCCGTTCCACCCGTTGGCTCCAGCGATCCATCTCGCCGCCGATTCGCTGTATCCCCGGAATTTTCTTCTGCAGAAATTCAATATCTTCCATAGCGAGATGAGTCCGCCGACCTTTACCCATACCCTTGTACGGTTTCGATGTTTGCCCCCCCCACATCACAACAATACGACTGCCCATCCCTTTTTTCTGAAGCGTCATCTGTTGGTGGAGACCTTCACCAAACCCAAGCAGCAGCATGATGGAAATCGTCCCCCAACCCAGAGCCATCAGAGTAAGTGTTATCCGTTTTTTCTGTTTACGAAAATCACGGAGAAAGACATTGTATATTATAGAAGGGCGCATAATCGTTAGAACAGTTTGAGAGCCTGTACCGGTTGCAGGTTAGCAGCACGTCGAGCCGGGAACACACCTGCTCCCAGTCCTACAATGCCAAGGACTATCGTGACGGTGATGCCGCTCCACATATCGACACTGGGGACACCGATGTATTCTTCCAGATTAAACATCGGAACAAGAGCTACAATCGTCCAGGCAAATGCGAATCCGAGAGCTCCCCCGACACCGGTGATCAGTAACGTTTCAAAAACAAATTGCCAGAGGATGAAGCTCTTGTGTGCACCGAGCGCCATCTTGATACCAATTTCCTTGGTCCGTTCTTCCAACACAACATTCATGATGTTGGTAACGCCGATAGCTCCGGTAATCAGAGTCGCTACGCCGATACCAACCAGGAACATATTGAAAGCCAGAAAGAAGTTCTTCAGAAACGCAAAACTACGCGTCGTGTCCCACACCGAGAGCGCTTCGCGGTCGGTCGGATCAAAACGATACTTGGCCCCCAGGATTTCGTATATCTCTTTTCGAGTGATTTCCATAGATGATGTCGGTTTGCACTGCGCAACAAAACAATTCAAGTGGCGATTGGAGTACATCGTCTGGAACGTCGTTGCCGGAATAAAACCTTTACGGCTGTCACGCCCGCTGTAGGAGCTGTCCTGTTTCTTGGTTTTCATCACGCCGACTACCATAAACGGCGTTCCGTTCAACAGTACTTCCTTCCCAACCGGGCCCACTTCCCCGAATAAATCTTCGGCGAGCAGATTGCCGATAAATATAACTCTCCGTCGGTCGGTTATATCCTTATCATTGATGAAGCGTGATCCCATGCGCGGCGTGACATTGCGCATCGGTCCAAACTCCGGCCAGATGCCCGATATTTGTCGAATAGTTGACTGTTTGCCGTAACGGAAATTGATACTCCAACGCTGGTATTCGGGTGATATTCGATTGATACTTCGAGCTTTCTGTTTGATCAGGACGATATCTTCTTCGGTGGGCCGAACCCGTCGACCTTTCGGCAATCCCTGGAAGTCTTTAGCCGTGATCCCCGGCCAGAAGATAGCAATATTCTCCCCCATTCCCCGCATGGATTTCAACTGTGCTTCGGTAATTCCTTTGCCAAACGCAAAGAGCAGAACAATTGAGCACGCCCCCCAGAAAATACCAAACATCGTCATGAGCGAACGAAGTTTCTGCCGACGCAGGTCGTTGAAAAACTGTTTAACCGAAAGGAGAGGAATCACAAATTGCTCCAGTATTAGTTAATCCGAAATGCTGATTTCTCTGGGCGGTCGTTCTACCATGATTTCGCCCACGTCCAAACCAGACGTCACCTCAATACTGATACCGTCGGAAAGTCCGATCTCTATCTGCCGCTCGGTTATCACGCCGAGGCTATCGGCAACCTCAACGAAGTTCATCGAGTCTCGCATTGTGATTAATCGTTCCGGTATCAGGATGATATCAGTCTTGCGGGTAATAATGATATCAGCATTGGCGCTATACCCGGCGCGCAGAAAAATCTCGCCGACATCGGAAATTTCGATCTCTACCTCGAACAACGTCGAGCCTTCTTCTTTGTGGGCCTTGGGTGAGATTCGCAGCAGCTTACCTTCGATTTTCTGATTGGAAAGCGCACCGATCTCAATATCTGCCGTCATTCCCTCTACCAATTTGCCGACATCAATCTCATCGACATTGCCCTTGAAAACAAGGTTGTCCATCACGGCCAGAGTCATCAACTCGGTGCCGGCCTGAAACGAAGTTAGCGGTACAACCGGGTCGCCCTCTTCGACCATTCGCGAAAGGACTGTACCGGAAATCGGCGACTTGATAATAT
>DAOWIM010000321.1 GCA_030640905.1 bacterium | reverse complement strand
GAAGGCCGCCGAAGCCGGTATCCCTGTTTTTCCATATTCCGCTACCCGCATCAAGAAATCGCTGACCGGCAACGGGCGGGCTTCCAAGCGTCAGATGCAAATGATGGTCACCACGACTCTCGGTCTGTCCGAAATTCCCGAGCCTCCCGATGTTGCCGATGCTCTGGCGGTTGCGCTCTGCCACGCTCGTACAATAGAGCGGGGAGAGGTGGTCACGACATGATCAGTCGCATCACAGGGAAGCTGACCCGGGTGAGCGATTCATCCGCACTGGTTGAAAACGGTGGCATCTATTACGAAGTGCTGGTGCCCTCGGCGCTGGCGGAACGTATGAAAAAGAACGGCAAGATCGGCGGGGATGTATCGTTTGAGACGATCTATTATATCGAAGCTGGCGACAAGAAATCGAGTCACTACCCCAAGATGGTTGGATTCACCGATCCAATCGACAAAGAGTTTTTCTCGCTCTTCATTCAAGTACCGGGATTGGGAGTCAAAAAGGCGCTGAAGTGTTTGATACTTCCGATCAACGAGATCGCTACCGCTATCGAAACAAAAGAGGCCGGCACACTGGTGCGACTCCCCGGCGTAGGTGGTCGCCTGGCCGAAAAGATCATCGCCGAACTACACGGCAAGACGGCCAAGTTTGCCCTCTCGAAAACGAGTGAACCGCTGTCAAAAGAAGCTACCGCCAAGCCAACAACGCCGCTTCAGCAGGAGGCGGTCGAGGTGCTGCTCCAGCTTCAGTACAATCAGAAAGAGGCCGAAGAGATGGTGCGCTCGGCACTCAAAGAGAACACAAAAGTGTCGCGGGTTGAGGACCTGATTTCGCACGTTTTCCGAAGCGAAATCAAACCGCAAACTTGAGTTAATAACAAACAGGCGAGGATAAGCAGTGCGAGACAGGATAGTGACAGGTGAAGCTACCAACAACGAAGAGGACACAGCGCAACTTTCTCTCCGCCCGCAGTACCTCAGTGAGTACATAGGACAACAAGAGTTACGCGAGAAACTTAAAGTGACACTTGATGCCTCGCGTGGACGGAATGAAGCTGCCGAGCATATCCTTTTCTATGGTCCTCCCGGATTGGGCAAAACTACTCTGGCCCACATCATTGCCAACGAGATGAAGGCCAAGGCGTACGCTACCGCTGGTCCGGCGCTTAAGCGCTCCGGCGATCTGATGGGTATCCTGACCAACCTCAAGGATGGCGACATCCTTTTTATTGATGAGATTCATCGTCTCTCGCCGGTGATCGAAGAGTTCCTTTATCCAGCAATGGAAGATTTCAAGGTTGATTTTGTGGTCGATAAGGGGGCGTTCGCCAAGGTGATCAATGTTCCCCTCAAGCGGTTTACGATGGTTGGCGCAACCACTCGGGCCGGGATGCTCTCGGCACCGCTCCGTGATCGGTTCGGGATCTACTACCATATCGATTTCTACCCACCGGAAGACCTGGAGCAAATTATCATTCGATCCGCCGGACTGCTCAAAAGTGAGATCAAGACTGAGGCGGCCCGTTCAATTTCGCTGCGTGCACGCGGGACACCGCGGATTGCCAACCGTCTGCTTCGACGTGTGCGAGACTACGCCGATGTCAAGGGCGACGGCATCATCACCGAAGAGATGGCGGTCAAGGCGCTCGATGCCGAGGGCGTTGACCAGATGGGACTGGATGATCTCGACCGCAAATTGCTGCGGGTTGTAATTGAGTTTTACAAGGGTGGACCGGTTGGTATTGAGGCGCTCGGCGCGACGCTTAACGAAGAGATCGACACGCTGGTTGATATGGTCGAACCGTATCTGTTGAAAATCGGGTTTCTCCGTCGCACGCGACAGGGACGGATGGCCTCACCCGAAGCGGCCAAACATCTTGGCATGAAACTCCCCAGCGGTTCGCAGGCGGACATGTTCTGATCGGCATACGATGAGTGACGATGACTTCCTGAAACATTTCCAGTCGCTTGTGGCTGGCTCCGACGAAAAAACCGCCGCCATTCTGGATCTGCTGATCAACGAGACGGTCGCCTACCGCGACAAACTGAAAAAAGAGACTGGTATAATATTGACCGTTGAAGATACCGGCGTTGCCCTCAACGCGCTGGACGCTCATTTGAAAGGTGAACCACCACTTAAACTAAATGATGTACAACAGACATTATTCGGGCTCTGGTTGAAGAGATTGAAATCGCTCCGGCGAGAGGGAGAGGGAAACGGATAGATGATCATGGATACTGAAGAAATCAAAAAGATAGCTATCGTTTCAGACGCTACGGGGAAAACAGCCAAGCGGTTAGTGGACGCCGTGCTTGCCCATTACGAGCTGGAAATGGTCTGGTTTTCGGTGGAGAATATCTATAAGGAAGTTCGGGATCGGGAGACTATTGACCAGATCCTCTCGGAGATTGAGGATGAGTACCTAGTTGTTTTTTCGATTATTTCCCAGGACCTGACGACCTACTTTCGGGACAAGCTAAAAGAACGAGCGATACTGTATCTGAATGTGCTGGAACCGATGCTTAAGACTATGTCGAAATTCCTCGGTATTCATCCCGACTACCGACCGGGGTTACTTCAGATAGTAGATGACCGCTATTACAAAAAAGTTGATTCGATAGGGTATACGGTCGAGCATGACGACGGTCTCGGGCAGTTTATCAGCGAAGCCGACATCATCCTGGTCGGTCTGTCGCGAACCTGCAAGACGCCTATCAGCATGTACATCGCTTGTAACTTCGGACTGAAAGTGGCCAATATTCCGATTGTAGATGATGATACTATGGAGAGGAATCTGCTAAATCGTCTGGCGCCGTTGAAACATGAAGTCATCCTGGGGCTGACAGTCCAGCCGAACGTTTTGGCCGAGGTACGGCGGGAACGGTCACAGTATCTGGCTCGGGGTGAATCCGGACATTCGGGTCTTCAGGAATACTATGATGCTCAGAAGATTCGCGAAGAAGTTCGGTATTGTCGTCATCTCTTCAATCAAGAGGGATGGCCGATGATTGATGTTACTCAGCGTGCTATTGAAGAGATTGCACTGGAGATTCTTGAGAAAAGAGGACTGCCAACCGAAAGACCTTAGTTGCTACCTCCGGTTGACTTCCTCCTGACTTACAGATAGTTATTCCCGGAATAGCGGTCGGGTCATGCAGGTTGGTCCACCTGCTCCCTTGCGGCAGATCTCCGCGGCGTCAATTTCCAAAACTTCGACACCCTCAGTTTCAAGCAGCATCTTCGTGTGCGGGTTGCCGGAGATCATGACCGCCTTGCGTGGGGCTACGGCGAGAATGTTGCAGGCCATTGATTCAAACTCGCTGTCGGGTACGTCGATCAATCTGATCCCGCGTGAGAGTAACAGTTCCCGAAACGGTACCGACATCAACCGCGAATATACCACCGCCAGATCTTTGTCGATAGGCGAAATAATCGACATCAGGTGGAAAACGTCGGTCGGGCCTTCCCAGTGGGGAAGAGGGACGACGATCAAGTCATCAACCAGATCGGCGGTCAACTTTTTCAGTTGTCGGATGCCTTCATCGTTGGTGCGGTAGCCGCGCCCAACTACCAGCGTGCGATCATCTAGCCAGATCAAATCGCCACCCTCGATTCTGCCATCGTCGGTGATGCGACCGAGGATCGGAACGCCAATCTCATCCATGAACTCGCCGGCAATCTCCGGCTCCGTCAGGCGCTCCTCCTTGCCCATGTTGCAGAGGATGACACCGTTCTTAGTGGCGATCATGCAATCGCGCGGATAAAGCGAATCGATACCGGTGCGGTCGTCCTGCGGGAGGAGATAGATGTCCTCGACTTCGGCAGACAGTAACTCAAAAAACCGGTCGTATTCTTCGACCGCCTTTTTGTAATCGGGGCAACTGTAGTAGTTCAACTGTTGCCACTGACCATTGACATTCTCCTGCGATATAAAAGCATCTTTTGGATGCTTGATGAGCAGTTTCTTGATCCTACCGGATTCGGAGTGTGGGAGGGACATGTCATAGTTCCAAATCATCAAAATGGTGTCGGTACTTTTCTATGATTGGGTGTTGGAGATAAATCCAGTGAGTGGGAGAATGGAATAGGTATAGGGCCAGCCCCCCGTAATCTGGAACAAAAGGTTTTGCCCATAATAACGCCGGCTCGTAAGACCAACGTATTCCAAAGACAATTTCATATCGGGCTGAATCGATAATGAACTCGTTCATACCGTCCCAAGGGAATTTGATCTTCTCATCGGGATGAATCACTACCTCTTGCTTTGGGGCTTGGGGGGAAAGACGCATGGCCGCTCCACTGCTGTCCAATAATACCAGTTTTACTAGGAATGACACATTGGTTGGAGTTCTTCCCTGATTTGAAAGAGTCACATAAAGTGAATCGTTTGAATATGAAACATGGGATTGGGATATTATTGGTCTTACGTTATGCTCGGTTGTCACTATTGCAACATATGCCAGAAACACGTTTGCAAGCACAGAAAAAAACAGAGCCAGATCCCTGATCCAGTGTGAGCGACTAAGTTGCGGTACGTAGGTATAATTGGGTTCAGGTACGTGCTCATAAAGCTTACTTCTGCGAATTCTTTTCATAACATTATGCCCTAGTTCGAATACTCTCCATTGCCAATGCGAGTGTCCAAATTGAATAAGCACGTAACAAAGTACATTGTCAACCTCCAGTTTCGAGTATTCAACTCACGAATAGTATAGTGACGTAATACATTGATTTCCCTATACTACCCGCATGAAAACGTCCCTCTTCGATTATAAGCTGCCCAAAGAACTGATTGCCCAGTTTCCTGCCCGGAAACGCGACCAGTCACGCCTCCTCGTACTCGACCGCACAGACACCGGCAAGCCGGTTTTCCTGCCATTCAAAAACGTTACTGATTACATCCAGCCCGGCGATGCCCTCGTTGTCAATACGACCAAGGTTTTCAAGGCCCGTCTGATAGGCCATCGCGCCACCGGTGGCGAAATTGAGATATTCTTGGTGCGGCAGGCACAAGTGCCCCTTAAGCAACGGCGAGCCGCAATTAAGTCATCCGAAAAGACACAGTTCCCCGCGAGGACTTTAAAAGACGCTTGCGTCTGGGTGGGGTTGCTGCGACCGGCACGGCGAGTCAAAGAAGGGGAGCGGATACTATTTGGGGATGATTCGGTTCTATTGGTAAAACGACTGGGCGGGGCCGCCTGGCTGGTAGAGTTTAGTTCAAAGACGGTAGAGAAACGGTTGGTTGCAAAATACGGCCATGTCCCACTGCCGCATTACCTGAGGCGCGACGACCAACCCTCCGATATCCGTCGCTACCAGACAGTCTATGCCGACCCGAATAAAATCGGTGCCGTCGCTGCCCCGACCGCTGGGTTTCATTTTACGCAACCAATTCTTTCGCAGTTGAAAGCGCGCGGCGTGAAAGTAATAGAGACCTGCCTGCATGTCGGGCCGGGGACATTCAAGCCGGTGACGGCTGATAGTATTGCCGATCACACGGTCGATCCCGAATTTGCCGAGCTAACACCCGATGCGGCCAGTATGTTAAATCAGGTAAGGGACAATGGCGGCAAAGTCTTTGCCGTAGGCACGACAACCGTCCGCACGCTTGAATCGGCGAAGATTACGGACGGCAAAGTCGTACCGTTTAGTGGTGAGGTTGATTTGTATATCAGGCCGGGGTTTGAGTTTCGGGTGGTCGATCATCTGATAACCAATTTCCATCTGCCAAAATCATCGCTTTTGATTTTGGTGTCGGCGTTTGCCGGGCGGGAGAGAATCCTTGACGCCTATCGGGCTGCAATCGAGGAGCGGTTTCGCTTCTACAGCTACGGCGACGCCATGCT
>DAOWIM010000113.1 GCA_030640905.1 bacterium | reverse complement strand
CCTTCAAGCGTTATGACTGAGGCGTGAAACTCACCTTCGCTGACATTGTCGATATTAAGCTTTCGGCCAGACTCCATACTGAACATCTCAGCCGGTAGCGATCCGAATTCTCGATCCAGCCATCTGCTCTCGGGAGCGTCGAGCAAGGTCACAGCCGAGGGATTCGCCGCCAGGATTCGGCCGGAACTGCGATTGACCACAACAACCGCCTGATCCACACTGAGACGTTCGGTGATCATCAGGGAGACACCTTCAAGAGAGGCATAAACCTCTCGGAGTCGCAACGCGGAATCGAAAAAGCCGTTTTCAAAATCTGGTCGCGTCAGTTCGTGATCGGGACCAAAGAACCCAAGCACCAGGGGAGTCGGTTGACCGGGGTTAAGAACTACGGTGTGAACCCGACAGTCGATACCATCCGGACCGGCCGAGCGCAAACGATGCGAGTAAAATGCCTGATCATCGTGGTTTATCGACGATGCGATCAGTTCCATCGGAAACAGTTCGACATCAGCCGGATGAAGATAACGATTGCCCTGTATCATAAATGTGATAGCCCGACCCGGGGCCATTTGATCAAGAAATTCTCGATGGCTATCGCACAGTGGTCGACCCAGTCTCATGCCGACAAATAGCGATGCTATGGCAACTTCCTGTTCGTTTGCATTCGGGCTAAAGCGACGAGTTTGTAGTGTAATGCGAGGCGATTCGATAGTCGCCAGCGATTCATCCTGAAACTGTTTCACGGCGGGTTCCCTTCGCTCGTTTCAAATTGAGACACCTGTTTACTTTGTCGGCAGGGACAAGTCCCATCTTTAGGAAAGATCCGGCGGTAAAAACCACTCCAGCGTCAAAATGCTTGACAGGGAACTGAGTTTTCATATCTTGGCTTATGCCGCTAAGAAGTACCGAAGCCAAACAGCGATCACAGCTAGCCCGGTTCCCTCTGACAATTGAGAAGACGAAGAGATTTTCCCTCTATTTTTCGGTGCTTTCAGCCCTTGCCCGTGAGTTTGCCGAGCCGGATTACAGGTCTGGAGTCTATTATATGAAATGGATGAGGAAATGACGACTCCGAGGGTAACGGCGATAATCCCGGCCAGACTTGGCTCGCGGCGGTTTTCCGGAAAGGTGCTCTACCAGTACCGCGGAAAGCCGCTTCTTTATTATGTTTGGAAAGAGGCGTCACGGTCGAAGTTGATTGATCGGCTGGCTATCGCTACCGACAGCTCCGAGATCGCTTCTGTCGCATCCTCCTTTGGCGCCGAAGTGGTGCGGACATCGAAAAAGCACCGGACCGGCTCCGATCGTGTAGCCGAGGCGGCGGGGAAAATCGGCGGCGATATCGTGATGAATATCCAGGGCGACAATTTTGGTCTGCGTTCAGCGGTGCTCTCATCAGCCATCAGGAAATTCAGGGCGGATCGATCAGACCACTTTGCTACTCTGGCGCACCCGATTGATACCGACACAGACCTCTTTGACCCCAATGTGGTCAAAGTTGCAGTTGGGTCAGACGGCTACGCTCTGTGGTTTTCCCGCTTTCCGATTCCATACTTGCAGGATGTCGACGGGAACCATCGGGTCAAACAATTTCGGTTTCTCAAGCACATTGGAATTTACTTCTTCAGAAAGACCGGCCTCGCTGATTATTCCAACTGGAAACGCGGTCAGTTTGAGAAGATGGAGTCGCTGGAACAGTTACGGATAGTTGAAAATCACGGAAAAATCAGAGTGTACCGAACACAGGCCAGGACGGTCTCGATAGATACACCTGGTGACCTAAAACGAATAGAACATCTCTAATAGATAAGGAGTCTGGATGTTGGACAAAGCCAAATATATTTTTGTGACCGGTGGCGTGGTATCATCGCTGGGTAAAGGTATCTCTGCTTCATCGCTCGGCTTGCTTTTGAAAAAGCGCGGCCTGAAGGTTTGCAACGTCAAGTTCGATCCTTACCTGAATGTCGATCCGGGCACGATGAACCCGTTTCAGCACGGCGAAGTTTTTGTCCTCGACGACGGCTCCGAAACCGATCTTGATCTCGGACATTATGAGCGATTCATTGATAAGCCATTGACCAAAGAGAACAACGTCACGACCGGCCAGATATACAGCACGGTTATTTCGCGGGAACGGCGGGGAGATTATCTCGGCGCAACAGTGCAGGTGATTCCGCATATCACCAACGAGATCAAGAATCGTATCAAGCAGCTTGAACGGCTCGGCGACAAACCGGATGTTATCATAGCGGAAATCGGTGGAACGGTCGGTGATATTGAGTCACTCCCGTTTCTTGAGGCGATTCGGCAGATGGGTCAGGAAGAAGGACCGGGAGCTGCGATGTTTCTCCATGTCACGCTGGTACCGTATATCAACACGGCAGGTGAATTCAAAACCAAGCCGACTCAGCACTCGGTCAAGGAGCTGCGTGAAATTGGAATCCAACCCCATGTTCTGCTCTGCCGGTCGGCCAAAGACCTCTCCGATGAGTTGCGACAGAAGATCAGTTTGTTCTGTTCGGTCCCGACCGACGCGGTGATAAACGCTCCCGACGTACCGACTATCTATGAAGTCCCGTTGAAATTCCGTGAGCAGGGTCTCGACGATATTGTCTGCAAGCAGTTCGGCTGGGAGACCGAGAAGCCAGATATGGCCGACTGGGAAAGCATGGTATCTCGGATCAGAAACCCGAAACGACAGATCAAGATCGGGATATGCGGCAAGTATGTTCACCTCCGAGATGCGTACAAGTCGATTATTGAGTCATTTGTTCATGCCGGAGTTCACAACGATGCCGAAGTCAAGCTGATCTGGGTCAGCTCTGAGGAGATCAAACAGTCGGGAGCCGACAAACTGCTATACGACATTGACGGTCTGTTGATACCGGGTGGCTTTGGTGAACGTGGCGTTGAGGGGAAAATCGAGTCCATTCGTTACGTCCGTGAAAACAACATCCCGTTTCTCGGAATCTGTCTGGGGATGCAGTGTGCTGTCATTGAGTATGCCCGCAACGTCTGCGGATTGAGTGACGCTCATTCCTACGAGTTCTATCGCGACTTGAAACATCCGGTCATTCATCTGATGGCCGACCAGAAAAACGTGACCGACATGGGCGGAACTATGCGACTGGGAGCCTATCCCTGCATAATTGAAGAAAACTCCCGGGCGTTTGAAGCTTATGGCGAGAAGGAGATTTCCGAACGGCACCGTCATCGTTACGAATTCAACAACTCCTACCGTGAGATGCTGGTCGAGAACGGACTAAAACTCACCGGAGTTTCACCGGATGGTCGCCTCGTGGAAATTGTCGAAGTTTCGGAGCATCCCTGGTTTGTCTCGGTACAGTTCCATCCCGAACTGAAATCAAGACCAACCCGACCTCATCCCCTGTTCCGTGATTTTATCAAAGCTGCGGTCACCTATCATGAAGATCATAGCGATAGCGCCAAGCCGGAAACATCGGAGCAAACCGATCTCTCACAGGCGCACTAACGTGAGGCAGGCGGTACCTGGCTCAGGCGATACGGCGATACAATGAGGATTGGTCGAAGTTGACTGGAGACGAGGCAAATTAGTTTTAGCGAAGCTGGCCGGTCTTGAACGCGTTTAAGAATACGAACCACCAGAGGATCAAAGCTGCGACGACATAGAGTCCGTAGAGATATTTGCCGCTTCGGGATTGAGCTCGCAGCCCGACCATTGCAAACATCGGGAAAGCCGCTTCCACATATCGGAAATAGCTGTCGGTGGTTCCCATCGTGGGTGAAAAAAGCAGCAGCCCAAACATAAAAACCTGCCAACTGACCGGGATCGTTCGACGATAAAACACCGCGACGACAGCGATAACAAGAACCAGCGCCGCAAAAGCCTGATAGTCTGCAGAAGGCCGCATGAATAGCTGGACAATTGGAATCAGCGGGAAAGTGACCTCGTGCGCGTAGTAACTCTGAGCCTGGAATTTTGAGTACAGGAAGAAGTCACCAAAGGTTACAGCGTAGTACGAGAAATAGGTCGCTATAGCCGCAACCATAGCCGCCATCGCAGCCAGAAGCAACAAGCGTTCACGCGCGGTGTTAGATCTCCAGTCACGGACAAAAAGATAGAGCAGGGGCAGTCCGATAACTGAGCCGGAAGGATGCGCCACCGCCAGCATCCCGGCTGGAATCCAGAGCCAGAGATACCGACGCTGTTCAATCAGCACAAAAGTCAGGACCGCCAGCATCAGATAAAGCGCATTGGGAAAGGCAGTCAGGAAATAAAAAGCACCGGGAAAAACCAGCATCGCTACAGTTGATAACAGCGCCGTTCTCTCCCCGTACTTTGATTCGATAAGACGATACAGCATCAGGGTTCCGATTAAGAAAGCCAGCCAGCTAACCAGTATCAACGCCCAGTCATAAGCAATCCCCGGCATCGCTACGATACGCCCGATCATCGGCAGCAGCGGAAACCAGCCAACATTGCCACAAATGTACCCCTGCCCGAACCAGCAGGGAAACATTTCGTAGCCATCGCGTGCTATCGAAAGATAGTGCTGGCCGTCCCATTGGGTGAGAGTTCGGCTCAGATTGTAGTATTTTGGATTGCCCATCGTCAGTAGAATCACGTGAACACAGATGAAGACAACTACCAACGCTGTGGGAACAAGGAAATTTTTGCTTTTCAAATACGAATTATTCACTAAGTTGATCCCGATTATTCATACCGGTAACAACTAAGAGAATGAAGTACAGCAAGTCAAATCTTTTGCCGCCGGTATCTTCGGCGATCCTAGCGATCTTCTACGCTTTCCCCTTTCTGCTACGGCTGAACAATTGGGGCGTTCGCGACTGGGACGTCTTTTTGGCGGTACTTGGCGCACCGGTGGGATCGCTGGTGCATTACGGTCAGTTTCCTTTCTGGAACCCGTACATGGCCGGGGGGAATATCCTTTTCCATCACCCCGAAGTTGGCATCCTGAGCCCGTTTTTTCTACTGCATCTCATTTTCGGAATCGTCGTTGGCCTGAAGCTGCAGGTGCTGGTCTGCTATTTTGTTGGTTTCTGGGGTACTCAGAAGCTGGCCGATAAGCTCGGGATATCACCAATCGCAGCCCTGATGACGGCGGTGGCATATTTTGGATCGGTACATTTTGCCCTTCATTTTGCCGAGGGCCATATCCCTTTCACGCATTTTTGTTTTCTTCCGTGGTTTCTCTATTTCGTGCTGGTGACCAGGCAGAACCGACGATCAGTTGTGCTCGCTGCAGTTGCGCTGGCCCTGATGATCCTCGGCAATGGTGCGGCCGTTCCGCTGCTGTACACGATCACATTCTCAGTCGGCTTTTTCACTCTTCTTGCGTTTACAGAACGCAAGCCGGACCGGTTGATCAGTCTGGCTCAGGCAATTGGGTTGGGGCTGGCTCTCTCGGCGGTGAAGTTCCTGCCTATGGTCGTCTACCTGCTGCAAAACGAATGGCCCGGTAATCCGGACGAGTCAATCCCGCTGCAGGCTCTCGGGTCGATGTTCTTCGGAATCAAGCACTCCCTCTTTGTGAAAAACTTCCCCGGACAAGTCTGGGGCTGGCACGAGTACGGCATGTATCTCTCGCCCCTGTTGGTGATGATGGCGGCAGTCGCTTTGGTACGCCGGTTCAAGCGATATTGGATTTACCTGGCTCTGGTGAGTTTCTTTCTGGCTCTCGGTTTGGGGAATTTTGGTTCCGTCTCGCCGTGGGCTATCCTTTCGCACCTGCCCGGGTTTGGTTCGACTCGATGCACCGGGCGGGCTTTGCAGATGGTTCTACTGTGTGTTGCCTTGTTGACCGGGTTTGGATTTGATCAGATCGGTGAATATCTGCGTGAAAAAACAAAAACAAAGCTGCGACCTTTTCTCTATACCGCTTTCGGCCTGATTGTACTGAGTAATATGATCCTGGCCTGGCCGATCATGGCCAGCGCTTTCAAGTACGTAGCGCCCGATGTTTACCGGAGCGCCGCCTTCAGTCACGTGATTGACCAGAAACCGCAGGCATTCAAGAACTATCTGGCCAATCGGGGCTCGCTGATAACTCCCTGGTTGTCAGCCTACAAACCGAGCCGTGCGTTGGTGGGACCGGGCGATGTTGTGTTGATGGAAAACATCATTTCCGGTACTGCCGAAGTGAAACAACGTCACTACACGCCAAACCGGATTGAATACGAGATTGTTGCCACCGAGCCGGGTGAAATCACTATCTGCATGGGCTTTGACAATGGCTGGTACGCCGAAGACGGTCGCACCCTGTCTGAGCGCGACTACTTGATAAGCTTCCCGTTTGACAAGGGCAGGCAGACGGTCGTGCTGCGTTATCGCCCACCCTATTTTTTTGCCGGCCTGGCGGTCTCGATCCTTGCAATTTTGTGGCTGGCCTGGTTGCTGGGAAGGCATCGCCACCGGTCGGATAGCGGTTGACATCGGACCGCCATTTACCTATTGTTTGCCACTGAGGAAACCGAGAGTAACCCCATAACGGAGACCAGCTTGCCCGTACTATTGCTCATCCTTGCTCTTTTTGCCACCGGCCCCGACAGCGGTACGCCCGAAGCAAGGCCGGAGTTTGACCAACCGGTCAATGCCGAACTCTACCTGATCCGTCCCGGTGACAAACTCTCTGTCACTTTTATCGGGACCAAGATTGCGCCGTTTGCGCTCACCGTAGATGCTGAGGGGCAGATCATCCACGAGTCACTTGGATTGGTCGATCTCTCCGAAGCTACGTTGGCCAGCGCGCGGAAACTGTTGCAGAAAAAACTCAGCAAGCTCTACAATGCCGACCAGATTGCTGTCTCGATCAGGGAAACCCGCGAGGTATCAATAAGTATCAGTGGCGCCGTGGTCAATCCGGGCGTTTACAAGGGGTACACTTCCGACCGCGCCTCTGATTTGATAACTCTGGCCGGTGGTGTCAAAAGCGATGGTTCGACGCGGCGGATAGTTTTTTCCGGCGGACCCCGCAACGTACACGTTGATCTTGACCGCGCCATAGTCCTTGGGGAGAGCAACCTCAACCCGGCCTTGTATGCCGGACGACATATCTATGCACCGTACCGATCAACCGAAGTTGTCCAGATTGTCGGCGAAGTACAGAACCCGCGCGTTGTCGAGTTGATCGAAGGTGACGATGTTGAGCTGTTGATAAAACTGGCCGGCGGCCTGACCAATCGTGCCGACGCCGATGCTGTGGAGATCATCTCTACCAATGGTGACAGCGATAACATCCTGTCGGCCGGAGATATCATCCTTGTACCAATAAGCAAGAACGATTCCCAAAGAAGCTGCCTGTCCATTTTTGGTGCGGTCGAAAAACCGGGACGGCACCATTATAGCGAGGGACTGACCCTTGCCGATCTGATCGGGCTGGCCAGAGGGTTTCAGTCCAATGCAAGTCTGGTTCAGACAACCGTGTTCCGTGATGCCGATACCGACATCTGGAGTAACACGGCCAGAGGGAAATATCCGATAGGTAACGTCGTTGGCGGAACGAGCGATATTGCTTCAATGATACTGCGGCCCGGTGATTCGATCTACGTACCGATCAGCACCGGCTATGTAGAGGTGAGTGGCGAGGTTCGCAATCCCGGCCTGTTCCCGTACCTCTCAGAGCACGACGCAGAACACTACATTAATCTGGCGGGTGGATTTCTTACCGATGCCCGGCGGGACAGAATTTTTAAGTTCGACCGGATATCAAAAGTAACGTCCGATCATTCTCCGGGCGTACAGGTGCACGATGGTGACGAAATCATAGTCAAGATACGCGAGGAAGCACGGTGAACGACTCCAATAACATCTGGCTCTTCATGGAGCTTCTTGCCCGGAAACGCAATTTCATCTTTGGACTTGTTGTAGTTGCAACGCTGGTAGCGACGGTGACAGCCTTCCTGCTGCCAAAATGGTATCAGGCAAACGTACTGCTCCTGCCACCAAAAAGCACCGCTGCAGCTATCCCCGGGATGCAGAACCTCTCGCGGGTCGTTTCAGTAACTGGCGGGCTTGACCTGCCGTCCAAAGTTACATCCTCCGATGTCTACGCCCGGATGCTTAAGAGCCGGACGATTACCGACACCATCATCAACCGGTTCGACCTGATGAACCACTATAAAACAAGCGTTCGTTTCTATGCCCGTGAAGCGCTGCTGGGCCATGCCGATTTCAGGGTCACCGATGAGGGCCTGTTGAGTGTATCGTTTGAAGATCAGGACCCTCAGTTTGCGGCGGACATCGCCAATGCTTTTGTAGCCGAACTTGAGCGGCTTAATCAGGAAATAGCATCAAGTCGCGCCCGACTCAATCGCGAGTTTGTGCAGGATCGCCTCGGTCAGGTAAAAGAGGAACTGGATACCGCCAGAGGGGAACTCGAAGAGTTCCAGTTGGCCAATAAAGCAATCGATTTCACCCAACAGACGCGGCTCGCTATCGATCAGGCTGTTTCCCTCAAGGTTGGTCTGGCCAGAACCGAACTTGATCTCAGCCTCAAAGAACAGACACTCGGCAAAGATCACGCCGAACTGGTGGAACTTCGGAGGCGTCGTCAGATCCAGAAAGATCAGCTTGAGCAACTTGAAAAGACCAACCCCGACAGCTCTTTTTTCTCTTTACCGATATCGGCTATCCCTTCGCTGAAAGGTCAATTTGAAGTTCTCTACAGTCGGGTTCAGGTCAACGAATCGCTTTATACGATGCTTCTCAAACAGCTTGAGCAAGCCAAAATTCAAGAGAATAATCAACTGACCGCGATATCGGTTCTCGACCGGGCCAGTCCACCCGAGTTGAGACATCGCCCCCGTCGAGGAATGATTGTCGCCGCGACATTTGGTCTATCGCTGATCGCTGCGATCTTCCTGGCGATGCTGATCGACTATCTCGACCGGTTGCGGGAAAAACGACCCGATGATCACCGTCGCGCCCTGATGTTTATTCATGCGTTCCTCGGCTGGTTCCCCGGTATAAAGAAGAAATGAGGCGAAGCCTCTTTCAGGATAATCTGAGCGGGCGATCAGTACCCGGAGCCACAGGAGTTGACTACGATGGCTGTACCCTTTATTGATCTTTCACGACAGTACGAATACCTGAAACCAGAACTTGATGCCGCCGCGATTGGTGTCCTGACTCATGGCCGGTTTGTTCTCGGCCCCGAAGTAGCTGAGTTGGAAAAACAGGTCGCATCGCTCTGTACGACACCCCATGCTATCGGGGTAGCCTCGGGAACCGACGCGCTGCTGCTCTCACTTCGTGCGGCTGGAGTGGGTGAGGGCGACGAAGTTATCACCAGTGACTTTTCTTTCTTTGCCTCGGCAGGAGTTATTGCCCGTCTGGGCGCGACTCCGGTCTTTGTCGATATCGAGCCAGACACCTATAATATCAATCCTGCCTTGCTGGAAGTAGCGATCACACCGAGAACAAAAGCTATCATGCCAATCCACCTGTTTGGCCAAGTTGCCGATATGGATCCAATTCTGGCGACTGCAAAAAAGCATAATCTGGTCGTGGTCGAGGATGCCGCCCAGGCGATTGGCGCCGAATACAAAGGGCGCCGGGCCGGTTCGATCGGTGATTTTGGCTGTTTCTCGTTCTATCCCACCAAGAATCTCGGGGCCGCCGGTGACGGCGGTATGATTACTTGCAACGATGATGCCTTTGCCGAATCATGCCGGATGCTACGCGTCCATGGCTCCAAACCAAAGTATTACCACAAAGTAGTCGGGTACAATTCGCGGCTGGACACGATGCAGGCCGCCTTGCTGCTGGTCAAGCTTCGCTATCTGAAACAATGGTCCCAGAAACGAGTCAAACATGCTCGTATCTATGATGAAGCCTTTGCCGATGTCGAGAATGTCCGGACACCGATCCGCAGAGACAGCTCGACCTTTCATATCTACAATCAGTACACGGTCGCGGTACCGAACCGGGAGGAGCTTCAGGCCGGTCTGAGAGAGGCCGGTATCGG